>JAAOXX010000017.1 GCA_018221025.1 Candidatus Altarchaeota archaeon
TATTTTGACAGCAAAAAACTTCTCAAATCTTTGGAAAAATTGAAACTAATTCGAGGCGATAGAATTCTTTGTGACGATTCTATGTTTAAAGGTTGTAAAGACAGATTGGAAAAATTCAGCGTAATAATGATACCGGAGTCAAAAATACTTCATTCGTATGAACAAGATTTGATGAATGCACTAGATTCCTATTTATGTCTGAAAAGAAAAACCAAATTAAGGGGAAGAAAATAAATGTGAAGATCAGTGTAGTCCCATCCTCCGCCGCAGATCATTCAATCCTTTTGGAGGTCACGCGGCTGTCATCCTGAGGGACTCACTATACATATGTATACATATTCCAAATTAAAACAATAGCGGAACATTTAAAAATGGGAACACCTTTCTGTGCAAACCCCTTTCATTTTTGTGCAAAAACCCATTTATGTGCAAAGCCCCAGCTCTCAAAACTCTTATAATGTCAAAACTCACAAGTAATAACATGATTGAGAAGCTTACATATACCCTCGGTAATGGGTTAAATTCTGCTCAAGGAGCCATTGGCGATGGACTCAACAGCGCTCAGGAATCAATTGGCGATGGGCTTGGTGGTGCTCAAAATGCAATGTATGAAATAAGCTGGGATGAATTCTCACAGTATCTTCGAAACGCAAAAGACCTGTTTGAAAGCGACTTTGCACCACGGTATAGGGAATTGCTCGATAAGTATGACGGAGACTCGGTTAAAGCCGATGAACATATGGCAGATACTCTTGGTCCACTCGACTTCTACAATTATTTCCAAATCAGTGCACTCTTAGGAGTTGAAGGAATGGAAGCAATAGCTACTTCGTATTCAGAACCCACAGCAAACGAAGGAGCGCCTTCATATGCAGGACCTAATGCAAGAGAAATGGCGCCTCAATACTCGCAACCAGCACAGGCGGCAGCAACAGCTTAAGAAACTGAATTGACTTAATTTTTTATCTACTAAGCTTAGCTTTCAAAGAAGTCATAGTTAAGAAGTCGAGTTTATCGGCTTTCAAAGCCGCGTCTTTTTCTTTGAGCTTTTCAATTATCTCGTCCTCACTGAGCTTTGATGTATCGAGTTCTTCTGGTAGCGGCTCAAGGTGGACTGGACTAACAAATCGTTTTCGGACACTTGGACCAACAACTTGGAGTTTGTCTTTCTTTTTCCCAAGAATAACACAGATACCATGGTCCCGCCCTGCAATCTTTACTGCGAGTCTATTCTTTTTTAACATGATTTCTCACCTTCATTTTGAGTATTTCTCTTGAGACCGGGGATGATACATCCGGATGGGCTCTACTTCTTCGTGAACCCGCAAGTCGTTTATTAGTAACGCCACAGAACGCTTTCACCTTCTTATCAATCCTCTGAAGAGTATGTCCTCCCCCTGGGATTCTAACCTTCTTCTTCTTGGCATTTCTTTCTGACGGACGCATATCTACACCTCGACTGAAGCATTTTAAAACTTAACTATATTTCAAAATCTTCCTCACAATTTTATCAGCAGCAATACTAGATGGGATACCGAGTATGAAAAATGAACCCAGCCAGCCAAATGTATGGCCAAAAACCACCCAAGTCAATTCGGCATATCTCGACTTAATGAAGAATATTGCCGGAATAACAATTGGGAATAAGTACATCTGAGACTTCATACCGAGCTTCATTCTCTTTGAATTAGCCTTATTCAATTTCGCAAGTGCCTTCTCATCTCCCGACCTTGCACCCTTCATTAATACTTTAATTTCTTTTTCAAGTATCCTTAATTCAGGACCACCAACCTTCTTCATAATAAAATTTATTATGAACATATACACAAACGTAACCACTACAAACTCTATATTCATTTTATTCACCTTTCAAAAACTTCCTAACCATTGGATTCATATCCATAGCATACTGTTGCATAATGGTTTGATATAACTGATAGATTATCATGACTGAAAGAAGGATGCCCGTTCCACGCGAGAGTGAATTTGTAAAATCGGCAACGGCAGCAAGCAGTCCAACGGCAATACCGCCAAGGTCTGTTAAGTATGGAATATATCTATCAAGAACCTTGGTCAAAATTCGAGGGTCCCTACGGAACCCGGGAATTCCAAATCCACCCTGTTGAATCTGTTTTGCGACTGCACGTGAATCCATATTTGAAGTATAAACCCAGAAACGCGCAAACATAACTGAACCAGCTACCATCGCAATAGTATAAACAATTGCCCGCAAAACTAGTTGTAAATAGACACCCCCCGTGAAAAGCCCCTTGAAGAATGTAATTGGGCTAAAAATCATATGAAAAATTAACTCAGTGGGTGGAATGAAATAAAGCGCAAGCCCACCAATAGCCCTACCACTCGCATCGAAGGTTCCAAAGAATGTTAAACCCCTATTTGCAAGGAAGCGCGACCACAATTCAAAGTTTGCAATGAGTGCCGCAGTAAAGATAACTGGGATATTTGACGTATAGAATAAATTGAGTGGCCACCGTGTAACCGCACCCCTTACTCTCGCAAATGCCAATGGAATTTCTATCTTGATTCCACTAGCATAGACTGTAATAAAGAAAATTATAACTGTGAAAATCACGGGCAGAAAAATCGTTGCGGCTGAAATAGGGTCTCCTTGAACCAGATAGGTTATTGCGGCAAAGAGTCTCCCTGCAGGAACTCCAGGATTCTGTGGGTTTGCAAATGGATTAAAAATTCCAGTTACAATTTGTTCACTAACACCCGCAGCAATGAATAGACTTATACCACTCATAAATCCCCATCTTGAACTTATTTGGTCCATGAGGATTAGTAAAAATGTTCCGAGCACAAGCTGGCCAATGAGTATCGACTTATTCAGAAGTGTCGGATTCGCCGGCGGCAGCCCTCCCATCAACACATATAGTCCAGACTCAAACAATGTAACAAAAATAACAAGAGTTCTCTCAAGAGCTTCATACTTCTTCTTACCCTCTGGAGTACTCGTATCAATCTGTAATATGTCTGAACCCGAAAGCAACTGGAGAATAATGCTGGCTGTAACAATTGGACCAATACCAAGTGTTACAATTGAACCAAAATTACCCGCGAGTATTGCACGGAAACTCTGGAATTGGTCAACTGCTGCGGAACTTAATCCATAGAGTGAAATATTTGACATTAAAAAATATAGACCCAAGACAATTGCAGTCCACTTCAATCGCTCATTAAAGTTGAGGCGTCTAATTGGCTCTCTAACTTCCGGAATGTATTTTGCAATATCAGTAAGCCCCACAGTTTAGCTAAAGAAATGCGTTTAAAAAGGCTTTTACTGTTCAAGCTTTCCGCCGGCTGCAATAAGCTTTTCTTCCGCCCTTTTACTCCAAGACCTGACCTTAATAGTCAATGGCTTTGAGATTTTGCCTGTACCGAGGAGTTTTTCAATCCCAATTTCAGTCAAGTCAGCCTTTTTATCGAAGTGTTGCTCAACCCAATTGAGGTTAACTGTATCAGGATTCTTTGTGAGTGAACCCCTAGTAAATCCAATTTTCCCAAAATGACCAAATTTTCCCTGTCTTGCACCCATTGGAACCTTGCCACCTTTAATGGTAGACATCCACCGTGCATCTTTGACCCCAGCCATTCCAGCCCCCCCACTCCTTCCACGGCCCCTCTTATGAGTACCATGTCCGTGAGTATTTGAACCGCGTCCTTTCTTGGCCATAAGTCTGTGCAAAAGAAGAGGTTTAAAAGGTTTGCTGGGACTCGAAATCCATAAACAAGATTATAAACTAAACAAAACATAACTACCCTGTGGTAGTCTCACTAGACTGGTTTGAAGAGAATAAAGAACAAATCAGGAAAAACGCTGAAAAAGAACTTAAGGTTTATGGTTCAGGAAGAATAACAGATAAAATGCGAGTGGATGCTCTCACGAAATTCGTTAAAGAAGCTGCAAAATTAGTCAAAGAATCAGATGACTTCGAATCCGGTAAATTCCGACAATATTTTCAAATTGAGGGGAGTGCATTTGGATATGATGATTTTGGACACTTCATACCTTGGATGGAATACACGGGTGGCACGTTTTCAAAATTAGATTATAAAACTGAACAAAACTTATCGGGAATATACACGATAGGATTTTCAGCAGGTGAAGGCTTAGACTACGAATTAAGTGAAAAGGATTTAACTGTTGAATCAGATGACAAAAATTTCATCGTTGAATTATTGGTAATGGGTGAAGAAAATAAGCGTTATTTTTCTGCAACAGGAAATACTGAAAAATATGATAATAAATCCAGTAGAATTTTTTCAATATTCGATGTGGAACCGAGTACGGATATTGATGAAATAGCAAAACTGATGTTTGGTGAACGCGAGTATACTAAATTTGAAATTAAAGACGCGGTAAAAGAATATTCAGGTGCAGACTTAGACCCATACAAATGGACTGGAAATAATTGTTTGTACATGGCAGTAAATCATGCGGCAGTTTTTTGTAGTGCAGATCCATCAGTTAATTCAATTAGATTTGGTCAATACGAAATTGTTGCAGAATAGTTTCAAACCATGGTACTCGTCAAAGTAGTAGCTATGGTATCATTCTCTCAATCAACTTGTTAATCTCGGCACCGCGGTATCCAAGCTCACCATCTGGTCGAGGTCGCTTAGTTGTCTTTCTAAATCCACCGCGTGGAGGATGAAGCCTGTATCGCTTAACCTTATCGCCTTCAACTTTTAGTTCCTCGAGTTTCTTTAGTGTATCTTTTGATACTTCACCCCAAGCAACATAATCCTTAATCTTGTGAATCATGCCCTTGA
The DNA here is from genome assembly GCA_018221025.1 of Candidatus Altarchaeota archaeon. Taxonomy (GTDB): domain Archaea; phylum SpSt-1190; class SpSt-1190; order SpSt-1190; family SpSt-1190; genus JAAOXX01. Next base: position 4,798 of record JAAOXX010000017.1, read on the forward strand.
AGTCATCACTAGTCCCAGTAATTGCAACTGTGTGATTTCTCTTCAAACCAAGAAGTTCAAGAGTAGTTCTAACTACTGGTTTAAGACCGACTCCACCTCTAATTTTAACGACTGCAAACATTATTGAACCCCTCCCATTTTCATGTATTTCTCGGGAATCTTTGTTCTCTTGATATTCTTCAAGGCATCAAAAAGCGCATATGCGTAGTTTATGCGTGTACGAGTTTCACCATAAGTTTCAGACCAAGCATCCTTAATCCCAACCAATTTGAGCATCTTCTTACCCTCATCTCCGATAACGAGACCAGTTCCCTTAGGAGCGGGCTTCAACACCATTCGAATTGATGCGGACTTGCCTTCAACAGTGAATGGCAAACTATGAGTAGTTTTACAACCACACTCCCAGTCACCACAGCCCCTGAAAACATATTGAATATTTCTCTTAGCATTAATTAAGGCCCTTTGTCTAGCAAGCATACTTTCCCTACTACTTCCCTTGCCAATTCCAATATACCCATTGCCATCACCAATTATTGAAAGATAAGTGTATGTATTTCTTGAACCCTCTCTAACTTTTTTCTGGGTTCGTCTAAACGGTCGCCTCTGACCCCCACCAAATTTACCCTTTGCCTGTCCAATCTTAATCAAGTCAGATTTTAAACCGGGAATTAACATATCAACGACTTCAGGCTCAATTATTTTCAGCCCCCTATTGAGTATTTCATTGATTGAAGTTATTTCACCTGACTTAACCATCTTTCCGAGTTTGGTTTTAGGAACCCATGTATTCACTTTATGCACCTCTTAGTTTTGACAGAACTAATTCAAAATTCTTGTCAATTTCTACCTCATCCTTTTTGTATTTAGCAAATTGATGACCCTTAGATTCGGCCATGTAGGCAACAATGTGTTCGCCCCTAATGCGCTCTTCTGAAGGAAATACATCCTCACCATGAGGAATAGTCATTCCAGCATCAACTGCACCCTTCACAACTGCAAACATTTTTGTTGATTTTGGATGTCTTCCAGTATCAAGTATTGCATGAGTTACTTTCTTCTTCTTAGCAGATTTGCCAAGTAAGAATCCAAGCAAATATGCTGCTGGAGTATTAGCACCCCCCTTCCAACCTTGTTTTTTTAGGTTTGAAAGGTCAACAGTCAAAAGAACAGAATCACCATCTACTTTGTAATCAACTAGTTGAACCATAATGTTGTTTGCCGTTTTTCTTACAACAAGGCGGGTTGAACCAGACTTTAGCAAACCGAGTCGTTTCTTGTAATCAGTAATTCCCTTAGCCCTGCGTTTTAGATTGAGTCTTTTCATTGTTCTTCTCTCTCCTTAAATTTAAGTATGAAGTTTGACATGTGGTTCTTACTCCTAAAGATTCCACCCTTTGCCATGAGGTAGAACTTACGGTAGAGTTTACGAGTAATTTCCTCAGTATCTCTAAGCCCCTTGAGAACTTTTCTTTGTGAACGAATTTTTATCATCCATCTCTTCTTCTTGGGGAAACGTGCATTCTTAGTTCCACGCCTACGGCCAGCACCAGTTCGTCTGCCCTTCCTCTTCTTTTCAGCAATAATTCTGGCGCGTCCCCGACTAACACCAATTGCCTGTTTCTTCTTGATTATGCCTTTTTTAATTAGGCCACGAATGTCTTCACGAGTGATTGCCTTTGAAGCCTGGTCGAGACTATCTGGGTTAAACCAAACCCTATCCGAGCCACACTTGAGCAATTCACTTGCTATCCTTCTTTGTACTTTCAGGTTCATTCTGTACCACCCTTATACCAGATTCTCTGGCTTTCTTGAATATGTCTAATCGTTTTCGTTTTCCTACAGAGCCGCCAATTCGAACGATGTGCTCACCCTTTTTGAGCCCTTTCATGTCTTTGAGATTATTAACGAGTGTGTCAATGAGCCCAGAGGGATGCCTCCCACGAGTAGCTCTTGGACTTCCATGTCCAGGTGAAGGCAGTGCAGGTCTACCAGCGGCGCCCCTTTTAGCTGGGTTCTTAGCGCCCCTTGGTTTTCTCCATTCATCACCAAGCCGTTTATACTTCCAGCTCTCTGGTCGTTTGAACTTTTTACTCATTGATATTACCTCTTTCTACTAAGTATATGCCGTCACGGAAAATTCTCCGGTCCTTTGATCGTATGTGAGTTAGCTGCTCCAAGTTTGCTGAAGTTTGACCAACATGTTCTTTATTCATACCTTCAACAAAAACCGAACTCCCTTTAACTTCAACTTTAACATCTGCGTGTTTCCAAGACTTTCGTGGAACCTTCGAACCAACAAAATTTTCAACAATTAAATCATTGCCTTGAATATTTACACGGATTGGGAAGTGAACATGAACAATTTCGAGTTTGTACTTGAATCCCTTTGTTACACCAACAATCATATTTGAGACGTGTGCCTTTGCAGTGTTAAGGAACATCTTATCATGTTTTCTTTCTCTTGGAGTATTGAGTGTGAATGTTTTTGCATCATTTGAAAACTTGACGAGAGGCATAAATGCATAGTCTCTTTCCAAAGTACCGAGTGGACCAGTAACCTTAACAGCCTTCCCAGTAACTACGACAGACACGCCCTCTGGAATCTCTAAAGTATCTTTCATTTTTATCCCTCAATATACATATGCGATGAGCCTTCCACCAAGCCCTTTTTCCTTTGCCTCGGAATGGAGCATAGCTCCCTGTGACGTACTAATAATGATAATTCCAAAACCATCTGCTGGAAGGAATCGCCTCTCCCACTTAACAAAATCTTCTTTTTTAATGGGGAATCGTGGCTTAATCACATTACAATCATTAATTTTTTTAGACAAGGTTATTCTGTAAATTCCACCCCGTCCATCTTCAATGGCTTCAAAATCAGTAAGATAGCCCTCCCTCTTCATAATCATTAACACATTCGTTGCAAGCTTGCTGACAGTATTGAAAAGCACTTCACTCTTTCCAGAACTTTCAGCGTTCTTTATTGAACTGAGCAGATTTGCAAGTATATCGTTTTTCATTTTTTCACCCGTATTTTTTGAATCCTAATTTTCTAGCTTTTTCCCTAAAGCATTGTCGGCACATATTCAGGCCATATATTCGAATGTGACTGCCGTAGGTGTTACAGTTAGAGCATCTTCGTGAACCAACACCAAATTTCCTTTTCAGCCGTTGAATAATTGTAGTCCTCTTCACATGCTTCGGACCATATTCATCCCTCAATTCCAATAGCCGTGATTTCTTTGATGTAGTTTTTTTCACTGTAGCACCTCTGTTCCAAATTTCTCCTTCAAGTATGCGATAGAATCATCCCTCGTAAGTAAGTGACTCGCACCAATACGTCCCCTCTTTAGTCGGCGTCTCTTTACCCGATATCCAGGTCTTCCCATTGTAACACAAACATCCATACCAAATACCCCAATGTCTGGGTCATAATTGACTTTTGGTATATCGATGTATTCTCTAATACCAAATGAGAAATTTCCTAAATTATCAATACTCTTAATTTTAATTTTATTTCCTTTGGCGGCCAGTGCTTTCTTCAAGAATTCTTCGGCAACCTCGCCCCTCAAAGTTACAAGAGTACCAACAAACATGTTTGGTCTAATACCAAATGCAGGGATTCTCTTCATAGTCTTTGTCTTAACAGGAATACCACCAGTGAGTTTTCTAAGCAAGGCTCCCGCTTTCTCAAGCTTTTCTCCGCCTTCGCCAACACCAATATTGACTGTAACCTTTTCAATTACTGCTTTCTTCATAGAGTTTCACCACTGGTTTATCTTCACCAATAACCATCAAATAATTTACGGGAGCTTCGAAAACCTCGTTGCCTCCCTTGAGTCTTGCAAGACCAGAATTAGCCGGAGAACCATCAAACTTAACCAGTTTTCCCATTCTTCCAGCCTGCCTACCCCGGAACACTAAACAAAGTGCCCCTTGTTTCATTTCAAGTATCTTGTTGACTTTCTTATCTTTAATTAGGAGGGTGTCGCCAACTTTGGCGCTAACACCCAAGTAGTTACCTCCATCATGGGAGGTTACTTGAATCTTTCCACCACTAACTGCCTGTTTAGTCACGACCCTAACGGGCTTTACTTTTGAGTCTTTGTCTGATATCTCTATCACTTTCAGACCCTTATCATATGGAACAGTTCGGTACTGTTTCTTGAGTGCTGGAAAAGAAATGACATCCATTAAACCAACAGGGAATTTGTGCTCTTTTCTAATAACGCCATCCACTAAAACATGACCCTCGTGGATAGCTGCCCTTGCTTCTCTGCCAGTTCTAACTAATTTCAAAACATCACGAATAAGAACTTGGAGTGGAATTGACATTTTTGCGGGATGTGGTCCAGGAGCTGGAGACGTGATCCAGACAAAGTTCTTTCTACCTGCCCCCCAAAAAGTTGGACTCGTAACCCGTTTAGTATGTCTTATCATATTTTCACTTCCGCTTTAGTGTCTTTTTTCTCCACTTGTCTTCGAGGTCGAGTTCAATTATCTCGACATTACTACTATGAATTTTTGCCTTTAATTTTGAGCCATCGGATTTAGTTCGCTCAACAGACTCGACACGAACAAATCCCTTATCCTTGCCAACTTCAAGCACTTTTCCAGTTGTACCTTTGAAAGAACCAACGGCAACCCTAACTTTGTCGCCAACCTTCACAGGGAATGCACGCTTCTTGTGCTCGGCCCTGAGTTCCTTACTAAGATGTACCATAACTTTCATACTACCACGCTCGCAATTTTTCCAAGACCAGGCCATCTAAGAACGGCCTCCCTTGCAACTGGACCCTTGATTTCGGTTCCTTTCGGGTTACCATCTTCATCAACAACGACGGCCCCGTTCTGCTCAAAATGAATATAATTACCATCAGCTCGCCTAACTTTCTGTTTAGTCTGAACAATTATTGCACGAACAACTTTCTTTCGAATATCAGGTGCACCTTTCTTCACTGTAGCAACAATCATATCACCAATTGTTGCAACTGGTTGCTGTCCTCTGGTCGCCTTAAAACCAATCACTGAGATAACTTCAACAATTTTTGCACCAGAATTGCAAACTGCAGGCATCCTTGCACCGGATGGCAATGCCCTTATAGTTCTCATTGCAGGTGGGTGCTTTAGAACCGCCTTAATTCTTCTTACCATCACTCAACACCTCTAAAATAACAAATGATTTTGCCCTTGACAAACGTCTAGTCTCTCCAATTTTCACTGCGTCCCCAGTTCTTACTCTAAGACCCTTGGGAACGTGAACAAGGAGTTTTGACGTTGTTTTGTACACTCTGTCGTATTTTTGCACTTTAATAATTCGATCCCATTCAACAACGACTGATGTAGGAGACTTTGCCTTAACAACACGACCCGTGAAAGTCTGGCCTCTAACACTAATGCCATGACCAACTTTAACACTCGAGCTCTCCATAACCTTGCAACGTAAACAGCCTTTTAAAAATGTTGCTTTTTTGAAAAATGATGCCCCACGTAATAAAAACCAGCAAAACATGTTGAAAAACGCCAGTTAACATGGTTTCAAGGAACCCGCATGCTCAGTTTGGCAAGAAAACACGAAAGGAGGCATAACTCGAGTTTTTGAGACGTGTCTCTTTAAAAGCAAAAGCTTAATTGTTTTTACACTAAAAACACCTGTGGAAGACTTCATGAAGCAGGCGATACAAACTGCCTATGATGGAATAAACGCCAAAGACGGGGGACCATTTGGTGCTGTAATTGTCTGTGATGGTGAAGTTATGGCAGTTGCCCACAATAGAGTAATAATTGACAGGGACCCAACGGCCCACGCAGAAATAAATGCGATAAGAGAGGCTTCCAAGAAGCTTGGAATCAACTTAAGCAGCTGTGAAATTTATTCAACAACCGAACCATGTCCAATGTGTTTTTCGGCAATTAATTGGGCTGGAATCAAAAAAGTGATTTTTGGAACCAAGATTGAAGATGTGGCGGAACTGGGATTCCGGGAAATCAAAATTAAGGATGAAACCATGAAATTCCTTGCAAAACTCGACATAGAAATTGTCAAGGATTTTATGAGGGATGAATGCATTGAAATCCTAAAACACTATGAAAAAATCGGCGGTCACAGGTACTGAACCTTTACTTGAAAAACAGTTTTGGTAGTCTCCACTTTCTTGACCAGTGGCGTGATTTTTTTATTCTGTCTTCGGGCCTAGAAACGAGTAGTTTACCTTCAACTTTAACCGGCTCACCCTGATACAAGAATTCAAAACTGCACTCAGCTTTTGGAATCTTTTTTTCACCATCCTTCGTATCAATTGTTAGTGTGTTTTTTGTTTCATTAACTACGCGTCCAAAAACTCCGCGTTTGGATTTATCAGTACTCTTACTAACTGTAACTGACAAGCCAATTAGCTCATCTTCAAGAATCATTTCACATCAATACTCTCTTTTGAGAAACCCAATGTCTCAAGAAGCTTACCTACGTGTTTTCTATGGTCGCCTTGGAGCTCAATCCGCCCCTCTTTGAAAGTGCCACCACACGCCAGCTTCTGCTTCAAGTCCTTTGAGATTTTCTTCGCATCAACACTCTTGTCAAAACCTTCAACAATGGTCACGTATTTACCCCAACGTCGCTTCACGGCCCTCACTACAATATTCTGCTTTTCTTTAGCAATTGTTTCCCAGAGTTCTTCAGGCAATCCTGCGGATTTTAAAAAATCGTCAGCCATTATTTCACCTTTTGGTTAAGAAATGTCAAAATTCGTGCGACGCGCTTTCTAGCATTTCGAACCATGGTTGGTTTTTCGGCAGTTCCAAGTGCCTTTTTTGTTTTAAGTTTCATTAATTCTAGACGAGAATTCTTCAATTCTCCAACTAGTTTCTCCTGAGACATCGCCTTCAGTTCTTTAGTTTTCACCTAGGGATTTGCTATGAAGGTTTAAAATAATTACTTACCCGATTGAAGAGGGACAAGTCCATCAAAAATACACAGTTTCAGAAACTAAGCCATAAATAATCAAAAGCACCAATTCTCTTGTGGCAACTAAAATAACAGTTGACGATTTTAAGCAGGCATATGAAGAAGTCAGGCGAGACGAAGAAATGCATAAGTTTGTGAAGCATGTAGTGGCTTATGCGGCAATTAACGTATTGCTCGCCGTAATGAATTTCATATACTCGCCCGGAGTTCTGTGGTTTTTCTATCCCTTATTGGGATGGGGTATTGTAATCGCAGTACACTATCTAGAAGCGGTTATGTGGGTGGATACACACACACAAGAAACTTTGGCTCACACTGAAAATCGAGCAATAGCATTCAAGAAAAGGGTCGAAGCCTCAATGAAGAAATAATCGACCTTTGTCTTATAATAATACGACAAGTCTTATATAGGGTGTATTACAAATTAACAGATGAACGCTCGGTTGGAAGATCAGAAGTTGAAAATGGCCAATAAACTTGGCAATGTTAAAAATACTTCGATTGAACAATTCGAAGGAAGAGTTGAAACGAGTGAAGGTTTTGATTTATATTTTAGAAAATTTAATAATTTGAAACCAAAATCGGGACCAAGTCGAGGTGGGCTCGTTGCAATTCACGGAACATCATCAAGCGGAGCAACCTTCAAGGACGCAGTCCAACCTTTAATGAAAACATATGAATGGATACTTACGCCAGACACCCCAGGACATGGTAAATCTTATTCAATTGAAGGCGACGTTAGTGTTGACATGTTTTCAAACGCCATAGCGGAATTAGTAACTACGGCTTTAGCAGATCCAGAAATTTTTGATGAATCCCCTATAAATCGAGATTACATAATTACGGCAAATTCTGGACACGCATCATTCGCACTAATAAATTATTATCAAAATTTGGAAAATCAAGCAATTGGAGTTAGAAATGAAGATGGCCGGGTATTAGGGGCCATACTATCAGGACCAGTTTATAATCCGTGTCATACATTTCTAGGACGGACAGCACCCATAGTAATTGGAGCACTCAAACGATTACCTGAACGTTTTAATGTTGGTACTTGGACAACTCGAAGATATGCCAATAATTTTGCATCAAACGAAAAGGAAAAAGAAATTCAATTAACAAGAAAAGTTGAAGTTGGAAATAAAACTCTTTATGCAGACGTAAAAGCAATGGAAGATTTCTACTGGACTCACGTAAATGAAGATGGAAGCCATATCCCATTAGTAGATGACAGAATGAATGTAGGCATAATTCATTCTCCAAACGATAATTTAGCAAAAATCAGTGAAGAAAAAATGAGGGAAATTCACGGAGACGGTATAATTTATTACCGATTGGACAAACACATTGGCCATCATCCTCACAAGCAGAATCCACAAGAATATGCACTAATGCACGGCGCATTTGGCCATATATTCAAAGACATGTCTAATTTAAGAAAAGCGGGAGTCGAGTTAAATATGAGTACATTAACCGATGAATTCTGCACAATTCTTGAAAGTAGTTATGCGCAAATTGCTTAGAAAAATAAGGACGTAGACTACAAACTCTAATTAATGTCCAGTTGGCTTAAAGTTGTGGGAAGGAAACTAGGCCAGCATTTTCTAAATAGTATTGAAGTTGCAAAATTCATTGTTGATTCGGCAGAGTTAACAGGAAAAGAGACAATATTGGAAATTGGTCCAGGAAAAGGAATTATTACTGAACTCTTAGCAAAAAAAGCTAAGAAAGTTATTACAGTCGAAAAAGATACTGCACTAAAACCATATCTCGCAAACCTTCCGGAAAATGTCGAGATTATCTGGGGAGATATCTTTGATACAGAGTTTCCCAAGGTGGACAGAATTGTTTCAAATCTCCCATTCTACATATCTTCAAAATTGATTTTCAGCCTCCCCCCAATCAAAACCGTTCTTGGGCTCCAAAAAGAATTTGCAGAAAAAATGGTAGCAAAGCCAGGAACATCGAATTATGGGAGATTAAGTGTTTCTTCTCAAATAAAATTTCACGTGGAATTCCTTAAGTCATTTCCACCATCAGTCTTCAATCCGCCACCAAGAGTGTGGTTGTCTATAGTGAAACTTTCTCCAAACAAGTGGGAAGAATGGAAGCGGGCAGAAGACTTCATTAGACGAGTGTTCCCCTATCCAAATAAGAAAGCAGACAATGCCTTGAAATTAGCCGGATACGAGCCACAAGGAATAGAAAAGAGAACACGAGAACTGACACCAGATGAAGTAATTGAATTGTCTAAACGACTATGCCCCTAGCTTCCTCAACCATTCCATATTCTTCAACAATAGTACCATCAACAACGCCTTTGACTTCAACCAAGAACTCAGTATATCGGAATTTTCCAATTCCTGAAAAATTAACAGTATAATCCTCATAGGGAGTTGTTTTCAAATCAACTTTATCAGAAGTTAAGTGAAGAAATCCGTCTTTTGCAGAGACTTCAACAGGATATTTAACCCCATTGAAGATGAGTTGAGATTTTTTTGGAATAATCTGGAACAGGTCTCCAATGTTTTTACCCTGAAACCTTAACCAATTCCAAGGAGTAAATGGGGCTCTAGCTTCAACTTTTTGAACATAAGCCTTTCCTAAAAATTTTTTCCCGAACAGTTTACCGCTAACTACCTTATATTCGTTTTTCCATTTCACAATTTTCCATATACCATCCACCAGCGGAGGCGCATAATCTTTACCAAATACAAGCTCAGTATCTTCATGGTTCAAGAAGTATTTTCCGTCTTCAAATTTGAACTCGAATGGTTCCTTTGGAGGGAATGAAAGATTCATCAAGTCATCAATCTTAACAATCTTTCCTTTTTTTGGGTCATATCCCCAAAATACAACAAAATAATCTGGACTCTGAACTTGTTTGTCATTAATCTTGAGAAACCCTCTAACCGTTCCCCACATGAACACAAACTGCTTCTTACCCTCTGTACCATAGATAAACCAATAATTTTTGAGCTGTGGAAACAAATTCGGCCCACTCATAATTTTCATATTACCATTCGTAAAATTTCTTACCATTTATAGTTATGGTACCCTTGTTTTTCGTAACACTTGGAACCACATAGACGGTTCCCTTCATTTTTTTGTCAAGGGCTTCAACCGCTTTCTTTATGGGGAAATCATCCAATGCTTTTTGAAAAGGTACAACCATCTCCCCCTTAGACCTCACATACTCACAATAGTCAATAAATGCGGACAAATCGAACAGGACTGACACTAAATAATTCGCAGGAGTTAGATTTATCTTTTATGTAACTCGCCTTTAATAACCAAATAGGCCTCTAAGTCTGGAAAATGTTTCTTAATGTGAACTATATTATCTTCTTTGTCTTCCAAAAGAACCAATTTTTCCGCACTGACTGATTTTAGAAACGCCAATTTGTAGTCTTCATCTTCAGTTTTTAAATCAGACCTACAAATCACTTCAATGTCGAGTCCAGCCTTCGAAATGAATTCTTCAATGATGGATTTAACTTCACATGGCCGTGCCGTCAAAATTTTCAATTCAAATCCTTCTGAAACAAGCTTTTTGATGAATTCAACTACTTTTTCATTTAATGAGTAGAGGTGGCGGTATTTTCGGATATTCAAATCATAAATTTTGTTTTTTATAGGGAATGGCTGTGAAGTGACTCCCTCTTGAGTCAGGGGCTTTCCAACTATTTCCATTGAGGCGGCAGCAAGGCTCTCGGATGAATCAACAAGAGTTCCATCAAAATCAATTAATGCGAGTTTCATAGAATTGGTTATTCTGCAAATATAAATGGGATAATACCTACTTAGAAGTAACCAATATAAAGGTAAATGGAGCAATAGTGTCGTGGCAAGCAAACTAAATCCCATTTTATATCGGGAAATTCTTGGAAATGAGTTGGATAATGCAGAATCATTCGTGGAAAAATTTATTGGTATACATAAATTTCAAGTTTAGTAGATAGCACCTATCAAGTTGTTAAGCCACTAAATTGACTTGTTGGTGTTGTTTGTTAAGGGTGGATTGATATCATAAAACGCTTATTTATTTCTTAGGAGAGAAATTAGTGTGAGACTTGCCCCCCTTGCAGTTATGGTGTTTTTAATTGCATCCGCATCGGCTTATGAAGTCTCAGTTTCAGCAGATTCATCAGTTCACGCATTTAGTGACCTGAGCATTCGAGCATATGTAACGGATAGCGCGGTTCCAGTAGAATATCCATCATGTACATATGAAATTTTTAGAGGGGGTTCATTCGAATATTCGGGGTCTATGAATTCAGAACAAGATTATGCAGAAATAATACGGCAATTTCAGATTGTTGGCGGATACACTGTAGATGTTTTTTGCTATGATGCATCAGGCAGCCAGTCATTTTCAGTAACATCAAATTCACAAATAGATATGAGTGTGAGTCCCGCATCAAGTGTGGGGGACATTCTTGAGATAAGAACGCAGTATGAAACTCTCTCTGGAGGACCCATAACGACTGCAAGTTGCAATGCTGAAATACACGTAGATGGAGATTTCGTAAGGAGTGTAATTCTGTCATACAATACTGAAAGGGGGGAATATGTTGGATGGACAACGGTAACAGAAAGTGGATATCATGACGTGGACACCGAGTGTGCGGATTTTGATTACAGTGTTGGTATGGCAAGTGATGGATTTAGTATTAGCCAATCACCTGTTACAATTACCCCGTCTTCAACAAGTATTTCTGGAACTTATGGAAGTCCAAGCAGTCTATCTTTAAGCGTTTCACCAACTACAACCACCTGTACTTCAAATTATGGTAGTATGTATAAGACCTCATCATCACAGTACCTTCTCACAATCGACTTTGATTTCATTGGACAAAAATCAGTTGAAATAGATTGTACTGCACCAAATTATGCGGCAAAATCCGTAGTGATAAAGGCAATAGGAGAAGAAGCCACCACAAAATTGAATGTTGGTTTTTCAACAGAGAGTCCGTACTCATTCCAAACATTTTCAGTAAAGCCAAATTATTATGACGCGAATTGGAATCCTGTATATGATGCTTCGTGCACAGTTAAATTTGAAGACGAGACCAAACAGGCAAAGAGTTTTCAGGATATCTCATTAAAGGCACCACCAGGACCATTAGAAACCAGTGTAGACGTCTCGTGTTCAAAATATGGATACAAGGAATTCAGCGGTGTTGCAATTTTCAATATAAAGCCAATAGACCTTGGAGGGCAAGTAGATTATTCTCCCGAAATAAAGCAGGAAGAGCCATTCAGTATTAGTGTTACTACGTATCCACGAATAAGTGCAGACTGTGATTTGAAAGGAAGAGTCCTGTCAGTTTCAGAAGTTGTAGTAGAAAGGGTTGAACAAAATAATTACCTTAACGGTGAAGGAAAATTTGAATTACAATTAGGCAATTCAGGAAATTTTGAATTCACAGTTACGTGCAGCGCAGAAGGGTATAAAGAATTTGAAAAAACGGGAGAAATTAAAGTCAATATATTCTCACAAGAAGAAGAAGTTCAAGCAACGATACTCTTAACTATTCTCACGGCCATTCTTGCAGTAGGATTTATGCTGATTAGGAAGTGGTTATGATGTTAAGTGGAGTCTTCCAGGTAATAATGGAGCAACCATTGCTCGCAATAGTTTTCATCGCGGATATCTTTTTGATATTTTTGATTGTGTCGTATGTGTCTTCAAAGATTTTTGGAGAAAAGCGACCTGACCGAAAAATCTTTTTATTTTTTAGAAAATTCTTCGTCAAACTGAAAGAAGGGGATTCTAAGGACATTGCATCACTGTATGATTATGTCATCAAGACTTACATTCACAAGGGTGTAGTTTCTCACGACCTAGGAACTGGGTTTAAGGCTAGGGAAAAAATCCTTGAATCAATTGAAGGTGAAGAGAAAAAGGTAGTTCAAACTGTTTTCTCGGGATTTGAAAGTAAAAATTATGGAGGGGGCATTTTAGATGAACAAAAAACTGTTTCTTATCTTTTTGACCAGTTTCGTGCTTTGTAAAGCCTCCGCAGAGGTAGTTTTCCCGAGTCAGAATGACACAGTAAATGCGGCATCATTCTTACCATCAGCATTAAGTGAATTGGAAGAGCAGGGAACATTTGTATTATTCACTGATGAGGGATTTCCATTTGGATTTGTTCAAGACGGGGAATACACCGACAGTATCAAGTATGGAAACCTAACTGTACTCCCACAATCAGAAGCGGGAGAAACGATAATTGGTGGAAGTTCAATGGAAGTGGCTGCCGAAGAAATAGCAAAACTTAGGCTTGACCAAGGTGAAGAATTTGACCAAGAATTGTTGAGGCAGGAAGATTTCCTAAAATACGCATATTATTCACAGAGATATGATGGCTTGGAAGAATTTCTAAAAGATGGAATGGGAATTGATAGTAAGAGTAAAGCGCTTGATTTGCTAAATAATTTGGAACCGTCAATGGCAAATGAATTTTTAGATATGTACAGTGCACTTGAAACGGGTCAAGTTGGATATTCACACTTTAATGAGATTGCCGATGCACTCAGTAAAATTAATCATGAGGACTTAACCAAGTACATTGATGAAGATAAGTTAAAGGAAATCAACGACGTAATTGATAAAATAAAGGAAGAAGTTACGCGAAAGGCACTCGATGAAATTTTGGAGAATGTCGGAGAGGATGAACTAGAACTATTATTCAATTTACTAAAACAACTTGACTATGATACGATATATCAAATTGCAAGAGATTATACGCGACAACTTGCAAGGGATGGTACACTCGATAAAATTAGTGACGTGATGAAAGAATCAAAAATTGGCGATGAGATAAAGGACCAATTTGGAGACGCAGCCAAAAATTTTGTAAAAAACAAATTCTTAGATATTCTTCCAAAAAACATATCGTATTACATTCTTGCAATAGCAGTAATTGTGGTTACATTATCATTAAGGAGGGTAGGTGGATGAAAAAATTAGAAGAGTTTATGGAAAATTCAGGTAAAGTGTTGGTTGGATACGAAAAGATTACAGAATCACTTTTGACTGCAATATTGTGTAAGGGGCATATCTTACTCGAGGGACCGCCAGGAGTCGCAAAAACAACACTTGCAAAGACTTTTTCAAAACTGGTCAATGCTGGCTTTAAGCGAGTCCAATTCACCCCAGACCTCTTGCCTACAGACATAGTTGGAACAATGATGTTTGACCCAAAGAAAGGTGAATTCAAGATACGCAAAGGTCCCATATTTACAAATATACTTTTGGCGGACGAAATAAATCGAGCATCCCCTAAGACTCAAAGTGCATTGCTTGAAGCGATGGAAGAAAAACAAGTAACAATTGAAGGCACTACTTATCCACTTGAACCGCCATTCATTGTGATTGCAACTCAAAACCCAATTGAACAGGAGGGAACATATCCTCTGCCAGAGGCACAACTCGATAGGTTTTTACTCAAGGTGAATGTAGAATATCCACACAAAGATGACGAGAAAAAAATAATGAATAAGTTGATTGCGAATGCGAGCAGTGACTTAAAGAAAGTTTTTGATAAAAATGAAATCCTTAAGATACGGAAAGAGATTGAAAAGGTTTATGTGTCTGAAAACGTTGTCGAGTACATTGCGTCAATTGTGAGTGAACTCAGAGAAAATCCAGTCATTGCATGGGGTCCTTCCCCAAGAGCATCAATAGCATTATTGAATGTCAGCAGATCAGTTGCGTACCTCGATGGACGCGCTTATGTAACGCCTGCCGATGTGAAAAAATATGCCATTAGAATCCTGAGGCACAGGATAGGAGTGAAGCCTGAAAATGAAATTGAGGGTGTAACAACTGATGGTGTGGCGACAGATGTCTTGGGACAAGTTGATGCAATATGAGAAAACAATGGAAAGTAATTTTGAAGAGGGGCATTCTGGGTGCGGTAATCTTTGTAGTTTCTCTTTTGCCACTGAGGCAGCTCTTTCTTTCGTTAAGTTTTGATAATAAAAATTTGGACTTCGTATGGGTTTTGTTTTCAATTGCAATCCCACACATAATTCGTTTTATTGCTCTTGGAATCTTAATCAGTGCAGTTTTTTTTGCAATAAAAATGATTACACTCCCAAGAAA
>JAAOXX010000001.1 GCA_018221025.1 Candidatus Altarchaeota archaeon
CATAATCTTATATATTTTATAACTAAAGCTCAATATATGGTGGCGCAGAGGAGAGGAATAAATTGCTGGATGTAAAATTGTTTAGAGAAACTCCAAAAATCATTGAAGATAGTCTGAAGAAAAGGGGCATGGACACTGCAATTGTAAAAGAAATACAAGAACTCGATAAGAAGTGGCGACAGAAACAATTTGAACTTAACCAGTTTCGAAAAGAAAGAAATGAATTATCAAAACAAATTTCTTCTGGAAAAAAGGAATTAGTTTCAAAGGCAAAGGAGCTCAAAGCCAAGATGGACTCCGTGTCTGAAGAGGTTCCACAAATTGAGGCGGATTTGAAAACAAAATTAATGGAAATGCCAAATATTTTGCACAAAGATGTTCCAGTTGGGAAGGATGACAGTGAAAATGTTCCGCTGAGATATTGGGGAACAGTCAAATTGGCACCCGGACTTAAAATTAAAGACAAAGTCAAAACAGAAATGATGAAATTCAAACCAAAAGACCATCAAGAACTCTTAATTCCAAAATATGCAGACATAGAAAGGGCTGCAAAGATTTCTGGCGCAAGATTTTATTATCTCAAGGGAAAAATGGTTGAATTGGGATTAGCCTTAACTCAATTGTCCTTCGATTTCTTGAAAGGCAAGGGATTCGAGATAGTTGAACCCCCATATATGATGCGAAGAAAGGCAGTGGAAGGCATGACAAGTTTTTCGGATTTTGAAGACGTCTTGTATAAAATTGATGAAGAAGACCTGTACCTAATTGCAACTGCAGAGCATCCACTTGGTGCAATGCATATGGATGAGGTTTTGGAAAAAAAACAACTACCAATTAAATATGCGGGAATTAGCCCAAGCTTTAGGAAAGAGGCGGGAAGCCATGGCAGGGACACCAAAGGATTCTTCAGGGTTCATAGATTCAATAAAATTGAGCAATTTGTATTTTCACACCCAGACAAGAGTTGGGAGATTCATGACGAGCTAATCAAAAATGCAGAGGCATTGTTCCAGAAAATTGAAGTTCCTTATAGGATTACGGACATATGTACAGGAGATATGGGACACGTAGCAGCAAGGAAATATGATCTTGAAGCTTGGCTCCCGGGACAAGGAAAATTCAGAGAAGTAGTTAGCGGAAGCAATTGTACAGATTGGCAGTCACGGAGACTCGGCATAAAATTTAGAGAAACCGAGTCGTCAAAACCAGAACTTGTTCATACCTTGAACTGCACGGCATTTGCATTGCAGAGAACCCTAATTGCAATCGTTGAAAATCATCAGCAGGAAGATGGAAGTGTAAGAGTTCCAAAGGCCTTGTGGAAATACATAGATTTCAAAGAACTTTAGAGGGGAATTTCCAAACTCTTTAGTTTGTCATGGTCGCACCAAAGCTCCATATTAACTGATGTTACATTTGCACCCAATTGGGTAGTAAGCGTATCAGAAAGTGTTCCTTGTTGAGTGGTCAGGACATAAATATTGTTTCCAACCTCATGACCTGGTTTATCGTATACGAAGGGTCCATAAACCACAACGTAACAAGCCTTTCTAAATGGTGCGGAATAACCAACCGAAAAACTAAAAGATGATGATTCAAGACTTGCAGACTTGTACTCGAGTGATGGTTCAACAAGAGTCCATTGTGGCAACACAAAAATAAACACTAATCCCATCAACGAGACCATTGTAAGTAACTCAGTATCCACTTTAATTGCATACATTAAACTTTTTAACTCTTTATGTGCCATACCAGTGTGAAAATACTTGCAATGGCCGATATTCACGGCGATTTAGAAAAACTCTACAGATTAATCGATGGTTTAAAGGAAAAGCCAGATGCAGTAGTAGTAGCCGGTGATTTGACTCCGTTTGGTCCTGAAAATCTAGTACCAAAAATAAAGTCGGCACTCGATGGCGTTTCAAAATATGTATTTATTATTCCAGGGAATGAAGACCCGAAGGAAGTAAGAAAAGTTATGAAGGACTTGAAAATTGATATGCACGGAAAGAAACTGGAGTTTCCAAAGGCAACATTCATGGGATTCGAGGGTGCACAATGGATAGAAGATGACGGCGAGATTTTAACCCATTATGAACCAATTCACAAGATATTGAAAGACGCAAAGAGAAAAACAGTATTAGTTACACATGTCCCACCATTCGATACCAACGCAGATACTCTGTGGACGGGGCATCATGTAGGCTCTCCTTTTTTGAGAGGAATTGTAGACGAGTATCATCCAGATTTCTTAATTTGTGGTCACATCCATGAGGCGCGGGGAGTTGAAAAACTTGGTAAAACTCTAGTAATTAATACAGGAGCATTGGCCGATGGATACGCTGCATGGCTCGACACAGAAACGGCTAAAATTGAATTTTTGAAGATAGGAAAAAAAGGAATTAAGAAATTTACGGAGCCTTTGAAAGTAAAGACTCAATAAAGAATTCAATATCTTTCTGTGCCAGTTCCGGGTCCTTAACAAAGAACCGAATACTTTTTTCAGTGATAGTAAATCCATAATTTCCATCAGGCAATTCAAGCTTCCCACTCACCTCACGAAGTTTCCCCCTTGCCTTTAGGCGATTGAGTTCTTTGGAAGCAGAAAGCCCACCGCCAAATAATGCAACCTCAACGACGTGCTCATCATCTGTACCATAGATTCTTACTTTTCTAACATCACCACTCATTTTCATGAGCCGTTCAAAGTCACTTGGACCAAAGATAACCGGGTCTATATCTCCTAAGACTGATAGAGCCCTAATTGTGCGTTCAATGAGCACGGGTGCCCCATATGCTTCAATAACCCCATTGGATTTTATGTGGACTTCAACAGACGCAAAAGTTTCCATTTTCAGTTTTTCTTCAGAGATTGAATTTCCTTCGAGTTTTGCAATTTTAATGTATTTTGGAATCTTGAAAGTATAGTCAAGTCGAATCTCATCAAAGTCATCCCAAGTTTCAAACTTTGTAATTCCTTCATCCCCATTGAAACGGAATTCTTCCAATTGCTTCATAATGGAATCCATTCGAAGCGACCCCTCACTAAGAGAAAACAGTCTAAGATTCTTCCATGCCATTTTTAATCACCAAATCCATCAGTGCAACGCCAAACAAAACAAACATCCCAAAGAATGTAGCCTTACCAGCCCAGAACATATCTTTTGCAGTCAGGTACGACCACAAGTAAATCATCACAATTAATGCGAGCCCTACTCGTCGATACCAAGTGGCTACAAGCCCTTTGAGTTTTTCCACAGAAGCCTTCGTCATGACTGTATTAAACGTTTCCGACGCAAATTTATTGGATTTTATAAAGTATTGATGCACAGGGGTGTGTGGGCGTCCAAATAAAGGATATTGTTGAATGGAAAAAAATATCATTTGACAGATTGGGCGGAAACAGAGTAGCAATCGATGCATTCAACACTCTTTATCAGTTTATTACAATAATACGACAGAGGGACGGGACACCCCTAATGGATTCACGGGGACGCGTGACTTCACATCTTTCTGGGATGCTTTATCGAACTGCAAAACTTGCGGAAAATGGAGTAAAGCCAGTGTATGTTTTTGATGGAAAGCCACCCGAATTCAAATTGGTAAGAGCACAGAGAGACAAGGTGAAAAGAGAAGCGGAAAAGAAACTCGAAGAAGCAAAAAAAACAGGAGACGATGAAGGAGTAAGAAAATATGCGAGTAGGGCTGTCCGTCTTGAAAAACATATGATTGATGATTCAAAAAAACTCTTGACGCTTCTCGGAGTTCCTTGGGTACAAGCACCAAGCGAGGGCGAGGCTCAGGCAGCTTACATGGCGGAAAAAGGAGATGTCTGGGCCGCAGCAAGCCAAGATTTTGATTCATTACTGTTTGGTGCACCTAAACTAATTCGAAATATGACAATGAGTGGGCGTAGAAAACTCCCATTCAAGAATGTATATGTTGATGTTTATCCTGAACTCCTAAGGCTTGATGAAGTTATAGGAGCACTTGGAATAACACGAAAACAACTGATTTGTGTTGGGCTCTTAGTTGGAACTGATTTCAATCCAGGAGGAATAAAGGGGATTGGACCAAAAACTGCTTTGGACTTGGTCCGAAAAAGGGGATGTGATGCATTAAATGATGTCAAGTGGAAAGCGGAATGGCCATCAATTGAAACAGTCACTAGGTTTTTCTTGAAGCCTCCAACAACAGACAATTATGAATTAGTTTGGAAGAATCCAGACACTGACAAACTATTAGATTTTATGGTGGGAGAACATGATTTCTCAGAAGACAGAGTTTTGAAGACAGTCATGCATTTTAAACAGGGACTAAAGAAAGGCAGACAAACTGGTCTTGAAGACTGGTTTTAGAAGAGATAAAGCATACTGAGCGCAACAGGTATTGCAAAATTATCATCAATTGGCGCCCAGACCTCTGCAATTAAGAACAAGATTGCGGGTAAAATAACTGGGCTGTAAAAATGACGGGCAATTGCCCAGGCACCAATAAAACCTGCAAAAGTGCCCTCTACACTCTTGTTTTTGTACAAAGGAGTATATCCGAAAAATTTACCAATCAGAGTAGATAAACCATCACCAATTCCAAGAACAAGAATTATCCAGGGCTGTCCAAGATATATTGGTAATAGTGAACCTAAAAAGAAAAAGAATGCACCACGCCCAGGCCATTCAGTTTCTCTCTTTGTTTCATATAGTACAGTCGTAATAATTGGAAGTTTAACATATTTGATGACTAAGAGGAAGAGCATACCTGTGAAATAGATGGGAAGTATAATTCTCTTATCAATGAAAAATGGGGGAATCGCTATTAGGACGCCAAATGCTGCATGAAACACTTTTCTCTTAACTTCACCAGTTTCAAGAATAAGCTTCTTCTTTCGAATCACATGCCATTTGCCCAAACCATAACCAAGCAAGAGTCCAGCAACCGCATTGAGTGGATTACCCATTCCAAGCATAAAGTAGACGAGAGTCAGTAACCAGAAAAATCCATTAAAAACGGAAAGCGTCGCAAGGAACATAACATTGAGGTTGGGGGGTGCCGTGGTAAAAGTTAATGTGTCTGAGACAAGATATTTGAGAGTAACACCAACCAGTCCAGAAAGAAACAAAGTATAAGCCACTTCAAAACGTCTTCGCCTAACATAATACAAAAATATCAAGAAGATAATTGCGTACAGCAAGACACTACCCATTCAAAACATCGCTCGGAAGAATTTTTAATGATTTGTGTCTGCATGAGTTTCGACAATTTATAATTCAATTCCATAAACTCTGCCGGCAATTGATTCAAAACTGTACTCGTGTAAGTCAAATGATTCATTAATTGCACCTTCAATTGAATCACTGGTGCGTCTGGCTTCTGGCATATTGTCAAAGAGGCTATATACACTTCTTGTGTTGTTGACGGCATTGCCATAGATTTCAGTCAATGGTGCAGGGTCAATCTGACTTGTTGCATCGGATATCATATTACTGTATTGACTAAGTTCCTCAGCAATTCGTTCGTCGGTATCTACAATAAAATCTTTTACATCAAATTGTCCACTGTAACCCAAATTATTAGAGCCCTTAAAACTGGAATAAGCAGTAGAGGCGCCTTTTTCGAATAGGCCCTTCACTTTCTTAAGAACATCTGGGTCTTGGACTAAACCTGTCATACTACGTGTTACTACTTTTTGGTTTATATAAGTTATCAATCAAGCCTCTAGCCAAATTTTCAACGAATTTGCCTTTCTTGATGGTCGTGCAGATTTTCCATAAATCCTTAGGTCTTCCTCAGAAATCACAGTATCCACGAGTAGACGTGCATGATGCAATGATGCTTCAACTACAAAGCCTTCCTTTGTGGTGTGACCGGCAGCCCTGCCAATCTTAATCGTATCACCAACCAAGTCTCCAGTAGGCCGAAGGTAAGATAATGTGTATTTTCGAAGAAGTGCCATACGTTCAAATTTATGCCAGGAAAAATCCATCTTACCCCCAATTAATGCAAGTTTTCCTGATGGAACTACCCACATATCAGGGTCATCATAAAATTCTACAGTATCAAAATTAATTGGAACTCGCCCAGCAAGAACTGTAACTACGGGTTTTCCTTCCGCTTCCTCAATGAGAGTAAGTTCTGGATTAATTTTGGTGGTTCGACCATTCCAAGTTACAGTGTTTTCAGCATCAAATGTACTCCCCTCTAAGACTTCACAGCCATAATCCATTGCCTTATTGAGATAGTGCCAATACATGCGTTTAGTAGAAACTATTGAGCCTGCAACCCCCCTTTCATCCAATTCAAAATCTTTATTGAAATTTGCAACATACTTGATTTTATTAATCACGAAATCAGATAAACTGAATTCATCGACGGTGTTTTCACCAACTGGCTCAGAAACCATGTCTGGAATTTTTCCAAAAAGACCTACTGACATGCCTTCAGCGGATAATCGAGAAGCGATGTAAACTGAGGGTAGACCCATCCCAAAAATTGCAATGTCCACTATCTAGTTAGCACTATGAAATAGATATACCTTTTGTTAACTATCGGACTAAACCAACTCGCTCTGTGACGGAATAAATAGTTGATTTTGTATTGTCGCCGTTTAGAAGGCTGATTGCTCCATATCTGTCTCTTATTGTTTGAGCTCTAATAACTGCAGACTCAAAGTCACTATAAGAAATGCCGACTTGCTCAAGCGTAGTGGGAAGTTTATACTCCTCTAGTTTTTGCCTATAATTATCCCAATCAATAATAGACTGCTCCTCAAATTTTTCAAATAATCCCAAATTGAATAATCCAAATAAGGCAACAAGTTCCCCGTGACGAGAGCCGTAATCTCCTGTTTCTGACAAGGCGTGATAAATAGTGTGCTCCCCCCCAGAAGCTGGACGAGATGAATCTGCTAAATTAATGGCTACACCCGATGCAGTAAGAGCCGAGAAAAGTCCTTCTTCTGATGAAAATGAAAGTGACTCCATAATCTTATTATATGCTTCAGAATCTACAGTTTCATTGTTGTGTCGAGATGAAAGTAACCAATCTGATACTGAAGAATAATTTGATAGTAAGTCGCCAATGCCTCCAACATTCATAGGATTCTTTTCCAGCACTTCGCGAATTCCAATCACTTTGTTTGGACGAATCGTTTTGATGGATGCTTTCTCACCATTGTAATGAAGAGAGCTCCTATTACTTGCGATTCCATCATGACTGAGTGCTGTTGGAAATGCAAATAAATTAATGTCCAATTCTGATGCGAAATATTTGGAGCAATCAATTATTGCCCCACCGCCAACACCGGCGACAATCTCATAAGTTTCATCCAAACCACTTATCAACTCAGAAAGATTTTCAATTGTCCTTCTGTCACCGTTCACAATAATTAATTTTGCATCAAATTTCTCGGCCAATTCCCTACCAAATACTTTCCCAGTGGTTGGACCTGTAATAACTAGATCAATTTTTAGGTCAAGTTCATCCAACTCATCTCGACTAACAAAATAGAGATCCGGACTATGAATAGTACTCACCAAAGACAGCCGCACAAGTCGTATAAATGTGGGTGTCGTAATTCTAAAAATTTGTCGAGATGAGTATCGACAATAACTAAAAATAAATCTCGCGTAGCGGGGAAACTCCCCGCCTGCGATTAAAATAATAATATTAGCCTCTATATGCGAGTTTAATATCTTCTTTTGTCACAGTCTTTCGACCAGCGTGCCTCGCGAGCTGTACAGCCTTTGAGGCGACTTCACTAGCGAAATCCTCTAACACTTCCCTAAGGGCATCTGCAGCATCTTCTGAAACGCGAGCTGCGCCTGCTCCTTTTACCAGCCTTTTCATAGGCGCTAAAGGTAACTCCATCCCGATCACCATTAAGACTAGTTACGCTCCATTTAATACTTTTCGATTTGTGCTTTTTTCGTAAAATGGAGCACGTAGCATCGCCCATAGACCACCAACTCATAAAAAAAGTCAGTAAAAGCGATGAAGCTCCATTTCCGATGGAACTAACTCTCGAGTTATTTAACAGTTGGTAAGAAACTCAGGTACTCCTTGATGTCTTTAACAATTTGTTCGGCATCCTGTCTAACACGAGTCAGATGAACTTCTCTTCGACGTCTATAGAAATAAGCATCCCTTATTGGGAAGAATGGACGCAATAATGGACTACTCGCCCATACATTAAGATAATCAACAACTATGGCACCATTCATAAAGAATGAAAAACTTCCCTTTGGAACCATTTGTGGCGTCTCACCTTTGTCTCCGGGTTTAGGAGCAAGCGACCAAGTAAGCTTCCAGTGAATATCCAATGCAGAGATAACATACTTCCCTTCAATTTCAGTAGAACCAATCCACACTCCGACGGCAGCCTGTTTAGAACCATCCCCATACCAGCCATGGGCATATCTCCATTCACTAATACCATATCCCCTATCACTGAAAAAATTCCATAGTGCTTTGTACATATCTGGCGGATAAAATCCCTCATGTTCAAACTTCATGTCCCTGAATGCCCAATATCTTACAGCCATTAGATTACCTGTTTCGAATGTTCAGTAATTAACTCAATTATTTCTGGAGCAATCCCGACTACATCTTTATCCGAAACCACACCCACAACCCCTAAATTATCTTTAATTACAATTCGCCTAATTTTTTCACGAGCCATATTCTTTGCGATTTCCATAATGGGCGTTGAAACCATTGCAGTCTTTAGTGGAGAACTCATCACATTTTTTGCAAGGGTATTCTTAGGATTTTTTCCTTCAGAAACAATTTTGACTATATCCATCTTTGTAATAATTCCAACGTACTGTGAGCCATCTGAAACGAGAACACTACCAACTTTGCGAGAAATCATCACTTTTGATACATCTTGTAAAGTAGACTCAAGACTAACAAAAACAACTGGTGTCGACATGACATCGCTTGCAAGTACGGCTCTCACACAAGACTAAGTTACAAGCTTATTAAAGAGTTTCTTAACCAAAGTGGCGAAAAATCTGGGTAAAGAATTTAAAGGATTACGACAAAGAGCGATGTGAGGGCTGAAAAAGTTTCAATGCGAATTGCAGGAGAAATTGTCCTGTCAGAGAATCCCGGAGCAATAATGCGAAAATGGCGTGAAATCTTTGGAATCTCTCAAAAAGACTTGTCAAGAAACTTAAAAATTAGTTCGTCAGTAATTTCTGACTATGAATCTGGACGGCGAAAGTCACCCGGAACAAAACTGGTTGCAAAAATTGTGAATGCATTAATTGAGGTTGATGAAGAGCGTGGTGGTGCCGTGGTTCAAGAGTATACCAAGCTGCTCGAGGGGAGTCGTTTCTTCGAGGCAATACTTGCAATAAAGGAATTTGCTGAGCCGCGAAAGATTAAGGATATTGTAAAATGTGTTGAAGGTGAATTCTTAGTTGGTGAAAAAAATCTTGACAATAATGTTTATGGTTACACTGTGGTTGATAGTATGAAGGCTATAATAGAATTGAGTCCATTAGAACTCGCAATGATTTATGGTACAACTACTCAGAGGGCATTAATTTTTGTAGGAGTTAGTCATGGAAGGAGTCCAATGTTGGCAATAAAATTGACGAGTCTTAGACCATCAATGGTAGTACTCCACGGCCCAATCAAGGAACCAGACCCACTTGGAATGGAGCTCGCTAAGCGAGAAAGGATACCATTAGTATTATCTCACGTTAAGGAAGTCGAAACACTTATTAACAATTTGAGGGGGCTGGATTGAGGGGACAACTCAGTCTAGAATTTCTCATAATTTTTTTCTTACTAACAACATACCTATCAGTAGTATTCACCCTATTTTCTTCAACAAAGGCATCACTGGAACAAGCAGTTGACAAGAAAGTAGAGCAGCGCATATCTTCATGGACAAACTTCATATTTCAGAGGCCGAAAGGAACAGAAATACAATTGGAACTTAATCCGTTTCCAAACCGATTTGTAGGCATTAGGTGTGGTGAAAACCTCATTATTACAACCCCATCAAAAATAACCACTATTGACATCGCATCAAATTGTGAAAGTCTTAACATAACGGGTAAATCTTGCATTTTAATTAAGAGAATAGATGGAGGTGTTCAAGTTTCAAGCTGTTGAATTTCTAATTGCCCTCGGTATATTGATTGCGGCATTCTCCCCACTCTACATCTCAGCAAAGAAATATCACGAAATCGCAGAAGCTGCACTTTTGAGATTCAATGAATCAATTAAGTATCAGAGTGCAAACTCACTCATACAAAACCTGCAATCATATGGAGAGCCATTTGAAGTTAAGGAGTTTGGAAAATTTGACCTGTCTAAATTAGATGGAGTCAGGTTTGACCTTATTTCCAATACATATACATACGACACATATTCGAGGTGGTAATTTGAAGGGACAAATATTCGAGCTGTTATTTTATCCACATATAGCAGTTCTCCTACTATTCTTTTTTTCATTTATGACTAGTGAATTAATTTCCGAAACGGTAACACTGAAATCTGTATTGGCAAAATCAAATTCCGCAATCGCATCATCAAACCTAAACTTATTGAATTGTACACCAGACCACCACACTGGTTTCTGTAATACCAACACTGAAACGGGCACATACTATATCAGAAGACTTGTGAGCGATGGCACAGCCATAAAAGAATTAATATTCCCTAATACGAATTAACTAATGGACGAATTTGTATTTTCTCCGGCATCATTGGACGTTAGCCCAGACAACTCAGTAGTGTTTAAATTTCCAAAATTCACAATAACTTTACTGGATTCCAAAGGAAAATTATATGCGGAAGTATTGGAGAAAAACTCTCGAAAAACATTCAAATGCGAAGTCAAGGACAATTCTGACGAGTTGGATGCGGCAGTGAATAAAGTAATGGATAAATTAAACAAGATAATTGAAGTAAACCGCAACAAATAACTATTCTGTTAATGAGGTATGTGTATGTGGCTCTTTTATGTTTTAGTTACCGTCGGCGAAGGTGGGAAAATTGTCGAGCATCTTGAAAATGGAGGCGGATTCTGAATATGAAGAGTGGCTCAAGACTTGAAAAATTGTCAATGAGGGGTTTCAAATCATTTTCAAAGCCAACCACCCTATTATTTTCACCAGGAATAACTTCAATAGTTGGACCTAACGGTTCAGGAAAGAGCAATGTTCTCGACGCACTTAGTTTTGTAATGGGGAGTTTGAGTTTCTCGGCCTTGAGGTCGAAGAGTGCGGAAAACCTTATCTATTTTGGAAAAACCAAGCAGTCAAATGATGCGGAAGTTGGACTTCGAATAAGGATAGATAGTGAATTTTCAGACGACGGAATTTTGAGTTTGAATCGAAAACTATCAAGAAATGGAACCAGCGTATATAGAATAAATGGAAAACGTTCAACAAGGCTTGCAACAATCGACATTCTCGCATCAATGCATATATTTCCAGACAGCCATAATATTGTTAGACAAGGAGATATAACGCGGTTTGTCAATATGAGTGCAAGACAACGACGGGAACTAATTGAAGTCGTTGCAGGAATTGAATTATATGAACGCAAAAAAACTAAAGCAATGACTGACCTTGACGGAGTTGAAATCAAAATTGAAAAAGTTGAGGCGGTTCACGGTGAACGGGTAAGAATTTTTACACAATTAAAGGAAGAGAAAGAAAAGGTCAACCAATTCAATAATATGAAGGAATTGGAGGGGCGGGCAAAATATAGTATTCTATTGAATGATATTGAAAACCTAAGAAATAAATTAAATGAATTTAATAAAAACAAATCAAATAAGGAAGAAAAAATAAATGTGGTTGAGGAGTCAATGAAACAAAAAACTGATGAGTTGATGGTGGTAAGCTCAAATCTTGAAAAACGCGGTATGAGGGAAAAGGTTGGGGAAATGACGCGTCTCGAACGGTTGAAAATGGAATTTGAAAAGAAAGAAGAAGAAAAGCACAGAGAAACCACTGGTATTGAGAGTTCAAGCAAGCGCATAGAGTCAATAAAATCACAAGTTGCTGGTTTGAAAAGGCGTCAAAAGGATACTTATGAAGATATCTCAACCAAGCGAAACAGGTTGAAAGACATAAAAAAGGAAACTCAGGAATACAAGAAATTGCGGGATGAATTAACTGCTAAGGTTTCAAAAGCAAAGCAGGATTTTGAGCAGAGGAAACACAAGTATGAGCGTCTAAAAGAAAAGAAAGAAAGATGGACTCTCAAAAGTAAAGAGTTATTATTGGAAAAACAATCGAATGAACGCCTTACTCACGAATTAATACGAAAACTCAAGAATGAGGAGACTCGAAAATTGTCTCTTGAATCGGAAAAGCAAAAAATATTAGACGGAAAAAAAATACTTGAAAAAAGAATTTCATCAATCAATTTACAACTGAAGGAGACTGAATCTAAATTGAAATTAGCAAGAGAAGGTGAAAAGGAAATCTTATACTCATCAACATTGCCTGAGGGGGTTAGAGAACTACAAAAAAAAGGTTACAAGGTGTTGGGTGAAGTGGTGGGGGACCCATCAGAAATAATGCCTTTTGCACTTAGCATTGTTGCATCCGATGCAGAAATTAAAACTATGAAAGTTGAGAAGGGGTGGGTCTATGTTGTTTCGGATAAAGTAGATATTGAAAAACTCAAAGAACTTTCAAAGATGGGGAGGGCAATTGGAAAAATAACCGGCCATGAATTCGTTAGTGCTAATCAAAGAAATGCGGAACTGGAAACTTTACAAAAAACAATTGAGTCTCTGGAAAAAAGAAGGGACTCCTTGAGGGAAGAGAGGTCTACTATTGATGGAAAATTAACACAAACATTTGATATGGAAAAAATGAAAAACACCATCGATTCAATTAAAATAATCAAAAGGGACATTTCTGAGCGGAAGACGAGATTGGTTGAAATTAATAGTGAAATGAAAGAATTGAGCGGTGAGGTTCTGAAAATGGGAGACTTGAAGGAGCCAACAATTGGAGAGGCTAGACGACTCGAAGAAGTTACCTCAAAAATTTACTCATTGGAATCTGAATTAATGAGAACCTCTTCCGAAATAAAGGCGGAAGAAGATACACTAAAGAATTTGATTGAGCCGGATATTTTGAATTATGAAAAATTGGGAAAAAGTATATCTGACGAGATAAAAAATAGTAAAGCTACAATCGCAGATACTGATAAGCGAAAAATAGAAATTGGTGTTGAAATTAGGGAAGTCGAACTACGAATTGCCAAGATTGAAGGACTTTTATCTAAAGAAATAACAGTGAAATCAGAAATTGAAGAATTTCTAAAGGCATCTCAAAATACAGTTTATCAATTAAAGTCAGACATTGCCGTACTAAATGAAAAAATAAAGGGAATAACTGGGCGGATACAAAGCCTCGAAGAATCTAAACCTCAAGGAATTCAGAGAATAGAAAATCCCAGAGATGTGCTTAAACAAGTAGTAAACCAACTTGAACAATTAGGGACCTTAAATTTCAAGGCAATAGAAGAATTCAAAGAGGTTAGTGGACTTGTTGAGGATATAAGCGACCGTCTTAAAAAATTGCGAGATGAAAAAAACGCAATACTCTCTATGATGAATGAAATTGAAAGCCAAAAATTCCAAATGTTCATGGAAACTTTTGAAAAGATAAATGCGAGTTTTTCAAAAATATTTTCTCAGGTAATTGAGGGGAGCAGTCGGCTCGAAATAGATGGTGATGACCCATTCGAATCAGGAGTCCATATTAAAACGCGAGTACAGCATAGAGACTTACCAACTGAATCTCTGTCCGGTGGACAAAAGACACTCGCGGCCCTTGCACTAATTTTTGCAATTCAGGAAGTAAAGCCATCACCCTTGTATGTGTTTGATGAAATTGATGCGGCTCTTGACAAACCGAATAGTGAAAAACTCGCAAAGATGTTTAAGAAAATGTCTGAAACAACACAAATAATTTCAATTACACATAATGACACAATGGTTAAGGAATCCGACCAAATTGTTGGAGTTTACATAAATAAGGGAGCAAGTCGATTAGTCAGTCTTCCTAAAGATAAAGTTATGAAGGAAGCTGAAAGTTGGATTAGTAAAAACTAAGCTTTTAGAAAAAGCTTAACCAAAATTTGTGGAATTTTTGAAAAATGAATATGATGCCTCAGTTATCACACGAGCTTTTCAAAAACCCGTCCCGACGGGTCGGGAAGCTCGACCAAAACAAAATAAGTATGATGCCTCAGTTATCACCTCCTTTTCCTCAACCCCTCACAAGGAGAGTCAGGTCAAGCCACTATCCTCACAGGCTTAAACCCGTAAGTCGAAACCTTATAACTTTCTCGAAAAATCAGAAATCGTCGGAAAACTTATCTTCAAATTCAGTTTCCTCATTACCAAATTCATCTTGAAATTGAGTCTTCTTCTTCTTATCGGAGTCGGCCTCTTCCATGCCTTCAAGGAACCCTTTGGCCTCCCAAGATTCATCTTCATCGTACTGATCTTCGATACCACTTTCCCCAAACATGAAAGCAACCCTCACTACTATTTTTAAATTTTATGTATAACTTCCAAGTTATGTATAAAACGAGTAACTTTACGACAAAAAACGAATTTTTCAGTTCCACTTGTGTTTTGGGT
Source organism: Candidatus Altarchaeota archaeon (assembly GCA_018221025.1). Taxonomy (GTDB): domain Archaea; phylum SpSt-1190; class SpSt-1190; order SpSt-1190; family SpSt-1190; genus JAAOXX01. The sequence goes on from JAAOXX010000001.1 coordinate 14,633, forward strand.
TTCGTGGAACAATTAACCAAGCAATAAAGTATAGTGATAACCCAGGGGGCCACAAAAAGCTTCCAAGAATCCACATTAGTCGAACCAGTGATGGGTCAGTTCCAACATAATCTGCAACTCCACCACAAACACCACCTAAAACTCTGTCTTTATTGGAACGATAAATGCGCTTTACTTTTTTCTTTGCCACATATACTTCGGGTGGGTTCAGATTTTATAGTTATTGACTGAGACCACTTCACTGTAATTGAAGTCAGTTTACAAATAATTCGCGTTTATTCCAGAGATAACCAATCAGCAGAATTGGGAGTATAACTCCCGAAAATGAGTAAAATGAGTCAGTCAACACATTGAGTAAAATAACTACAACCTGTTGAAGCATATACAGAGTCCATCCAAGTTTTTTCATCTTTAGGAGAGAAATATTGGCAACGAGTCCAAAAATCCCTAATAGGAGCGGAGTCATCAAAAATGCAAAAAGAACAAATCCAGATGCTGTACCTATATCTCCCAGGAGTTGTAAAACAGGGACCATTTCAATGAATGTAGCCATGACTGTTGTCACAATTGGGGCCATAACTACTGCCATAACTAAGATAGCTAAACCAAATAAAGTTGCCAGTGCGGAACCAATTAAACCAATCCATCCCATGAAGCCAATTAGTTTTGGTCGTGAAGTAGGTGAATTGAGATTCGAGGAGCCCGTTGAAGGACTTTTTTGAAATTCAGTAACTGCAGCATCAATATCTTCTTGAGACCAGCCCTGCCCGAGCAAACTCTGTTTAAGAGCTGGAATTGCATGGCCTTGAGAAGTGTAAGTCTTGAGATATGTAATCAACTGCGGGTTGGCCACAATATTAAGCATACTTCGCGCATTTATGCTTTTAGACGGTTACTTTGTATATTCTTGAATACTTATCTGCATACACCAAGGCAAGCCCATCAAGTTCTTCCCCATTCCACATCTTAAACAAAACAAATTTATTGGCAGATTCTAAGGGGACATAATTTTCATCCAAGTATTCAGAAGGGTTCATATCCATTATAAGAAATAATGAATAGCTTTTTCCTCGTTCGCCATCAGTAATTAATATGTATTCCATTTCATTGGCTTTCATAGTTTGAATTAGGGTGGATATGTCTTCTGATAGAAACGCAGTTACGGCCCCCTTTATTTTCTCGTGAGACTCGCATTTTGGGCATTCAACGGCATCCAGTTCAGAATCAGAGAGTTGTGAATACATTGCAACAGTGAATAGGATTTCTTTAGATGGTGCAGTAATGAAAGGTTTTCGATTAGCCAATTGGTCAATTGTTTTTGCATAATCCCACCACGCAAAAATCGTTGAGTTTTCAGGCGTATTTTCACGTAGCCAATTCATTGAGTCTGAAAGGTTATCATATACCGGAGTAAAACTATCAGGGTCAGCCATAACTTTAGTTACGCATCCGGCAAATAAAATCAAAATAAGAAATGAAACCGCAGTTTTCATGGAAGCACTCATGGAAAACAAAGACACCCTAAACTATTATGCATTGCCACCAAACATATTTAATTCCTTGAAAAAGAAGATGGATTGTGAATATTCAGGAAAAACATGGTTTAGAGGCTAATATTTGGAAGATTTATCTACTGTCATTTTTCCAGATATTTTTCCTATTTGAACCTATTTTCTTCGTGTATCTTGAGAATGCACTCGGATTTACAATGTTTGAAATGATGTTAATTTCAGGGGTATTTTTATTTACGATGATGCTCTTCATGATACCTGCCGGCGTCATGGGGGATAAATTAGGCTACAAAATTACACTAAGTATTGGAACTTTTTTGATTTTAATTGGGGTTGTTATGTGGGGATTTGCCAATAGTTTTTACGCCATACTTATTGCAGAAATCGTATGGGCAATCGGATGGGCATTAAAACTCGGCGTCCAGGACACACTTCTCTATGAAACCCTAAAGAGTCTCGGAAGGGAAAATGAATTCAAAAAAACCATTGGAAAGGTAACTGCCCTCTTTTGGATAGGTCTTGCATCAAGTGCATTAATTGGAAGTCTCTTGACACGAATAAGTCCTTGGCTACCCGTTAAAATCGGATTCATTCCGATGATAATACCATTCATAGTGTCACTTTGGTTTGTCGAGCCACTAAGAACAAAAAATAAGACTTCGTATCTCCAACACACGAAAGATGCATTAAAAAATATTAAAGAGAACGAGAGACTGAAATTATTTGTTTTTTATGCTGTTACGAGTGCAATGATAGTCGAAATCTCTTACAAATTTTTTCAACCACTTCTCAATAGAATTGGGGTTGAATTAGCATTATTCGGCGTCATATTTTCAATTAGTTATTTGTTGTCTGGTGCAGGTGCATTTTTTAGTTATAGGATTGAAAAATTGCTCGGTGAAAAAAGATTTCTTTACTCATTTTATGTTGGACTCTTGGTATTATTGATTTCTCTTGGAACAGTCTCATCGATGTTTGCAATACCCCTCATACTCTTGGTATTCATAATTGATGGGATAAAGGGTCCAGCAGTGCTTGACTACCTTAATCAAAACATCGAGAGTCACAACAGAGCAACTATCAATTCAATAAGCAATATGGTGAAATCTCTGCTAGTGGCAGTAATGATTCCATTATTTGGATTACTCGGAGACCTGCATGGAATTTCAATAGTTTTTTGGATTACGGCCGGATTTTCACTCATATGTATTTTTGGACTGAAAGAACTGTACAGCCGCGCACAGAACTAATTACAACCAACTTGTTTGAAACATTCTGAAATACTCTTAGCAAGTTCCTGAGAGCCTTCTGTAAAACTTCGAGGAATTATTTGACGCTGCGTCGTATCAACATAATTGTTGGGGAAAATAGACAGTGCCACTTCTGATGGGTTTTCTTGAATTAAGATTTCTCGTTTGATTCCCATATTGCTTAAAATTGTTTTTGAAACATCATAAGAACCTGCTGGAATTTTCAAAGTGGAGCCGTCGAGAGGGTCATGGTAAACTTTGCAGTATGCAGGAAGTGCTGAATTGAGATTAGTTTCACCATACAATGGAAATCCAATATGATTCATTTCTACTTTTTGAAAAACATACTCAGCAGGAGTATTCATTGCAACACCGAGAATATAATTAGGTTCAGAGCCAATAAAATCTTCGACATTTTCAATAAAAGTTGAAACCATTTTGGTGCCGAGACCCTTGCCAAATCCAAATTTATGGTAGATGGACATATGATTAATACTTAATTCTCCCGTTTGGAGATGGTGCGTCCACTCTAGCTCACCAGCCATTTCATTACCTTCTTTAAAAATCCACTTTCCACATGTAGACTTTGAATCCACACGAAATTATTACTAAAGAATTTATATATTGAGTGTCCTACAGTTTCAAAAAAACTAAAGATTTTATCGACTCTTGTCTTAATTATTTACGACAAACCTTATATACAATTTACGTTTCCTTTGAAGGTGGGACTACGAAAACGTAACAAATCAGAAAAAAATTCACCTCCATCTACTGATATTGAAAATCGCATACAACCAGGGGGCGTTGTTTTAACAGATAGTCAACAGAGTTGGTTATTGGGTGAAGGAGGGTCAGAAATGACGACATCACCAATAAAGCAACTGGAAAGTTTCGATGGGATTGACCAATATGAAATTCGCCATCCTGAAATTACTGAGGAATTTAGTATATATGGTAGATTATTTAGGAAGAGTGGAACTAAGCCTTCTGAAGATGAAAGAGGTGCATTACTCATACCCGGAATTACTTCGAACGGTGGTACTTTTGCAGCAGCCATCAAAGCTCTTTTGGAAGATGCTGAGTACGATTGGGCGGTTACAGTAAATACACCGGGACATTATGGTTCAACCACAAAGTCGGGAAAAGTGAATATTGAGGATTATACTGAAGCTATGTGGAATTTCATGAACTTCATATATTCTGAAGAACAAATTTCAGGCGACATGATGATTTCAGGGCACTCGGGTCATGCTGCAATTGCATTGGAAATGTATAATGAAGACTATAAGAATTTTATAGATTCCAAAGGTGCCGAGGGGGGTAAAATAAAGGGTGCAATTTTGGTTGGCCCAGCTTACCATCCAAGAGATTCTTATTTTGGACGATGGGGTCCCATCGTTGCAAAGCTGTTTAGTTTCTTCCCAGACAGATTAGTAAATGTGGCCGGAAAAGTTGTCAAAAATTATGCAAAGAATGCTACAAGCAAGGAAGAAGGCGAATTGCATGCAAAAAGGAAAGTTTTAGTTAAGAACAAAGAAATTTATGAGGACATTATGGCAATGAAAAGGTATCACGACCAACACAAAGGTACTCCCTTCTTAGTTGACCCAGAACACATGAATGTAGCAATAATTAAGCCACTCAAAGATAAGTTGACTAAGAATGTTACGGATGAAAAACTTTATGCGTGGCATGGTCCTTTTACTAAGGTCATTCACATGGACCATAAGGGGCATAGTCCACAGAAAACAAATCCACTGAGATATGCTTTAATGCATAAAGAAGTGATTCAGGAGTTTGAAGTTGACCAAGGAATAAAGAGCGTATTAGGTATATTGCCTATTAAGAGTGCATTATTTGGCATGTATCTACATGAACGGTCTCAACAAGGACAGGACTTTGTTGAGTTTAGTGATTTTGCTAAATATGCGTTCAATGGACGTTTATCTGAAACTGAACTTGCAGATGCGAGTACATACTGGATTCAACGATCAGGTCCAATATATGCACTCATCCATGAGGGTCTTGTTGAAGATGAAAACAACTTACTTCGGCTGACATCAAAGGGGCAACAGCACTTTGATGAACTAATTTACACGATGGCCAACAATGAGCTGGGGTCAATAATCCCGGGCGAAGTAAGTAAACTAAATGTACCAGTGAGTTTTACGGAAGAATTTGGTCAGGGTACTGGAGACTACATAAAAAGTCAAGACGCTGGAGCCTACGTAGATACGCTTGCAGCTAAAGCTTAAGCATACTATACACACATCCAACTTAACCCGCGAGTGAAGTTCCTATTATGTTAAGACCTTGTACATAGGTTTTGCATATGCCAACACGAAAACTATCAAGTACCAGTACCATTCAAGACTCAATAGAGGCGGCCATACCTTTGCTAAAAACAAAGTAAATGCAGCAACACCAAGCTTGATTAGCTTTATATCACAAATAGTCATTTTTTTCAATTTCTCTTCGGCCCATTTCATAAGTCCCATTCCAATCGGGCGCAATTTGGGTATTTATGCTGTTCCTTTGATCAAAATCCCATTTTGGTCAAGGTGCCCAAAGGGCATCCTACGGATTTTGGAACGGAGCCCGAAGGGCGGAGTGAGAAAAGTCCCGTTTTACGGGAAAAGCTTGAATGCCCCAAGCGGGATTCGAACCCGCGTCGCGGGATTGAGAGTCCCGAATCCTTGGCCGGGCTAGACGATTGGGGCGACGTATAAGAATGTGGATTTGTTATTTTTAAAACGTAGTATGAAATCAGTTGTAAAGAATAAATCATGACAGAAACTCTGTTCCGGACTGTTTTTTGAAATAATTATTGAGTTTACCATCTAAACCATCAAGAAGTTCGTCGAAATCGTCTTCCTTTTTATCAAAGTCCACGACAACTCTACGATTTTTTCAATCCACATATTTTAGGAAAATCGTTCCATAGAGAATAAATTGTCAGAAATTTAAAGACACGCAAGATACATATTGGTGGTCGGAAAAGATAAGTTACAAACCAACAGAACCTGCCCAAACTGCAAAACCAATATGGAATCAAAAATTACTAACTGGACCTTCTTCTGTAGAAATTGTGGACTCTGGACTTCAAATCTAGGATCAAAAGAAAACCGGCTTTTAAGAGAAATGGATGTGTCCCAAAAAGACAGGATCAAGGGTTTGCATTCAATAAGGCTTGAGAATGCAACAATTACAAGGCGCGCTTTTGAAAAGCATGACACCTTACACGGAAAAACACTCTGTGATGTGGGTTCAGGATATGGGTGGTTTAATCAAGTTTTTGAAGAAGGCGGTGCACAGGTCTTGGGAATTGAACCGGAAAAAATAGTCGCAAAGCAAGCAAGGGTAAAAACGCGCATTGGATATTTTCCAAACGCACTGAAAAGAGGGGAGCGGTTTGATATTATATCGTTTAATGATGTGTTTGAGCATATGAACCACCCAAGTAAGGTATTGGAAGAAGTTCACAAACGACTAAACAAAAAAGGCAAACTAATAGTTTCCGTTCCCAGTAGTGGAGGCTTATTTTACAGGTTAATCCCTGTATTCCATAAGCTCGGTTACAGGGAACCATGGAATAGACTCTGGCAATGTGAATTTAATTCCCCACACGTCTTATATTTCAATTCAAATAATCTGAAAGCTTTAATTGAAAAAAAGGGTTTCAGACAAATTGACAAAGGGCGGCTGAAAACATTCGAACTAAGGGGATTGAAAAACAGAATCAATACTGGTAAAGGCACAGGAAAGATTATATCATGTCTACTATTCGCGGTGCTTGTCCTGACCTATCCACTAATCAATTACATATTCCCAAGCGATTCAATTTTCCAGATTTTTGAGAAGGTTTAAGGTAATAAAAACAATTACATAAATAACTAAGTTGCATAGTTTTAGTAAGGGACTTGCATGGCAAAAGTAATGAATGTTGTTTTTGGGGTTGGTATTGCAATTATGATTTTCATTGTAGCGCTACTTGGTATTGAAGTATTCTACCCAAGACCCGACATTGCAGATTTTGGTTGTAATGATATCAGAGCCCCCAAACTTACTCCATGTACAGAAAATATGACTGTTGGTGAGTGTAGGGACCTTGAATTTCAACAGATGATTGACCAAGAAAACAGTCAAGAATCTAAGGATTGTTGGGATCTGTATGATAGTGCTCGAGATGATTATAATAGGGATTTCTTCCTCATTACTGCAGTCTTAGGATTCATAGCAATAATTGGAAGCATGTACATGTTCAGTATGATTAATATTGCAGCAGGAACTACGTCTTCAGGATTAGCACTAATAGTATTTGGATTTATGGTTGGTTGGCAGAGTACAAACGATTCAATTAAATTCATAGTCAGCATCATTATCACCATGGTTGTCGTAAAATTCGCCATAATTGTGAACAAATGGTATGATGTAAAAAACAAAGGTCAAAGCACCCCAAAACGAATCAAGAAAAAGTAAACGGTTCACAATTCTAAAGAATTCATTACGTCGTCATGTGAAAAATCAGCCCCAAGTTGTGAAGCAAATTTTCGTTTCCCAAATTGGAAATATACCACATCATTTTCAACACTCCAATATTTCCCATCAAAAATCATTTTCACTTCGTATTTTTTACGGTCCTCATCATCATAAGTAACCCTATTCAAGAGTGCATATCCATTGTCTTTTCGAATCAATGTAATAAAATCAATAAACTCCTCATCAGTTCCTTTGTCTTTTTGATGCATGGGTGATGTATTGCAAACATCATAGGCGTTAAGTGAAGTAAAAATCAAATCTGAAAAATTCACACCATAATTGGAAACAAGTGTTGCAACACTGTACAAATCACTAGGGTAAAAATATTCTTTGTGGAACTTATCGCTTAGCTCGCCAACACTTTTCACATCCGGACTAATTGAATATAATTCTTCAAATAATGTAGAAACCATATCTATGTTCGCATCGGAACCAGAATCAATTATTTGTTCACAAATTGTTACAATATCCTTAACTTCAGGCAATTTTCTTAATCCGATTTCAATATCCTCAAGTAAAGCTTGGGCTAATCCAATAATTACTGCTGGTCGCCTAAATTTATCGACATAATCAGATGCACCTTCAGCAATTTTCACTTGTGCCGTTATACTTTTATTCAGAAACTTTACACCAACACCTTCTTGTTCCTTCATATTCTTCCCCCGAAGCTTTACATCAACACCTTCAAAACTTTCAAATTCTGTTGGAAATTTTTTGACAATATCAACGGCACTATCGTAGGTTACCACAAAACTATGTCACTCTGGAGTTTAAAAATATGACAATAAAATGAACTCAAATTTCCATTTTATTCACAACGCACACGTTTTTAATCTTTTGATTATTTCTCATCTACGACAAACAAGTTGATTTTTGTCTTGGTTATGGGTTTCTTAGCACTTAGTACGGGTGCATTCGCACAGCAAATGCCCGTCTTTTTTTATTTTTTAAATTTAAGCATCAAAGCCCTCTTCAATAGCAGGATAACCATACTTTTGTGAAGGGGAACCATGTAAGAATTCCATTGCAGAATAAACCCTGTCTTTGATTCGTGTTGACAAGGGTTTCCACTCAGTTTCAGGGTGATAGTGTTGGATTGCTCCATGTAATTCGCCAAATGCTTTTCTTACATTTCTGCGCCCCATCTCTCGTTTTAATTTGGAACTAACCTCATAATCATCTCCGTATTTCTCTTTGTAGTCCGGCATTCGCTTCTCAACTATTGTTGAATCAATAACAGTTCCAGCACACCCGAAAAAGAGAGCAGATGGGAAACCAACATAAAAGGGCCAAACATCCCGAGTAACTGCAGTTCCTGCAATAATTCCTAAAATAGAACCAACAAAAGCAGCCATAGAAACAATAGGCATCCCGTCATCAGCATAGCCGTCCCAAAATCCTGTAAATTCCTTAGACGCATTAGCTAGTTTAGTAGAATAAGTTTCAAAGGAAGTATAGTCGTTAAAATTAACTTCACTAGACTCTCCCGTTTCAACTAAATAAGCATCAGCAAGTTTAGCAATAACTTTGAAGCCATTCCAATGTTCAGCAATTTGAGTCTGAAGTTTTGTCCCAGCCGATTTCCAATCATCAACCATGCCTCGTTCTTCAAAAAACGCGAAGTACTGTTCAATATTTTCCTTATTGTGTTCAACATCACTCATATTACTTACTCCAGAGTAGAGTTTTAAAACATTTGGATTCGACGTATGTTGACACGACAAAAACCCAACAGTTTAGGTATATCTTTCTGCCACGCGTCCAGGAAGTATTACTGCAAGCTTCTTAGTAAGTATATCTGTTTCTGCAGCACTTCGTTTGTTGGGACCAAGATATAACTTAACACCATGCTCATTTCCAAAACTTTTGTAAGTTTCAGGAGAATCTGGAATTCCTACAGGTGCTTGAAAAGCTCCCATATCTGAAAGATTAGTGCAAATATCCATTTCCCTTGCATAAACTGAGTTGGTTGAATTTTTTTGTGTAGATACACGCAATTCTCCATCACGAACACCAATTACTGCGGTTCCACCCCTCGAAATTCCCCCTGCAACTTCTTCAGAAACTGGGAGGTCATAACTAGAAGAAATATTGTCTTCAGTAAGGACACCAATTTTAATTATATCTGAATCTGCGGAGTCGGATTTGTGCCTCCAAATTACTGCAGTATCTCCTTCTGACAAAGAAATCTGTTCGGGAGAATTCATACTAGCCGGAATAATTACATATGCTGATTGTTCAGTCATTACATTCTGTGTTCATTTCGATTTAAATATATTACCAATGAGTAACAACTTAATCAGAATGTATCTCTGGACTTAAATTCAGTCTTCAAAATTCCATAACGGAATTCATCATGCCAACTACCGCGTTTAAATCTCTCATCCCTCAAGAGTCCTTCCCGTTTGAATCCACATTTTTCCAATACTCTCTTTGAACCGGTGTTTACTGAAAAAATTCCGGCAGAAATCTTATGGAGTTTAAGCTGATTGAATCCAAAATCAAGCACAAGATTAACCGCCTCAGTCATAATTCCCCTTCCCCAAAAATCCTTACTAAGCCAATAACCAATGAATGTTTTCTTTTCAATCGGTTTTATGTCTCCGAGTCCAATAGATCCAATAAGTTTATCAGTTTCATTCAAAATAATTCCAAAATTGTAGCTTTTTCCAGAAGCAAATTCCCTTTGCTTTTTCTGTATAAATTTTTCTGCTCCGTTTCGAGGATATGGATACGGTATATTCTTAGTCCATCTCGAAATTTCCCTAAATCTAATATGTTGGTACATATCATCAGCATCAGAGATTTTCAATGGACGAATTTTAATTCGGTCAGTTGAATATTCGAGTTTCATAGAAAATCATATCACCCGCATTTTTAAGCCATTTAGTGAGCCGAGTAAACATATATAATGCCAATGTTAACTGCAACCTATGGGGACATACTATCCGAGTTATTATTGGGTTCAACCCAATTCTTATCCGGATGCCCCAACACCAAAGAATAAGTGGCTCCCTTGGGCAATAATCTTCATTTTGATTGTGGCTTCATTCTACACAATTTACCTATATATTCAACCGGATTTTGTAATGGAAAGCGCGGCTTGCAGTAAACAATATACAATTGTGCATTTGATTACTGCAAAAGCGGGGCGTTTTTTCATGGGTGAATTTAGTGTAAATATTGCCGGAATTGACTATACAGATAAGGTGACGAGTACGGTCACTGAGGGCGAAAAATTAGACATAGTCTTTGATGTTGCACTTGCCCCTGGCACATACAGTGGCGAGGCTTATTTTAGAGGTAGTTTTCTGGGTGATTTTTCCTGTAGAGTCATATAATCTACCCAAGAGCCAGATGAATCTTAAAGCTTATAATAGGTTGAGCGAAAGTTGTAGAGGTGGTTAAGTGTTCGAAATTGCAACAATCAAGCAAAATGTGAGAGTTCCTCCAAGACTTTGGAAAAAGAACATCAAATTGGCAGTTAAAGCGGCCTTACGCGAGTTGGAAGGTAAAGTTTCCAAAATGCACGGTATACTTTTGTCCATAACTGATGTTAAATCCGTCGGAGAAGGTAAGATTTTACCTGGTGACGGGGCAGTATATTTTCCTACAGACTTTGAGGCTTTGATTTTTAGACCAGAACTAAATGAAGTCGTTGACAGTGAAGTTACCGACATGACAGAATTTGGTGCATTTTTACGAGTTGGCGCACTCGATGGATTAGTCCACGTGAGCCAAGTTTCAGATGACTTCTTCAGCTACAGCAAAGAAGGAGTACTACAAGGCAAGCAGAGTAAACAAATTGTTAAAATTGGTGACAAGGTTCGAGCACGAATAATCAGTGTTAGTTATAAGGCCGAGCCAGCAAAGCTTGGTTTAACTATGAGGCAGCCTGGACTCGGAAAATGGGAATGGTTGGAGGCGAATAGAATTGGCAACAAAAAGGAGTAAAGTTTGTAGGAGTTGTCGTGTCTTTGTTAACGGCAAGAAATGCTCCATGTGTGAAGGCACAGAATTTAGTTCAACTTGGGCAGGCATAGCTATTATAATGGACCCCACCAAATCAGAAGTAGCAAAGAAAATGGACGTAGCAGTCCCAGGAAAATATGCACTAAAGGTGAGATAAATGAAAATGAATATAATTTCAGATAATACAAATCCGCTTCTATCAAGAAGAGAGGTGGAATTTCAAGTAATCCATGATGGTGGAGCAACACCAAGAAAAATAGATGTCGCAGGATTACTTTCGGCTAAATTGAATACGAGTCTCGACAAGATGGTTATTGAAGATTATACTACGCATTTTGGAAAGAATACAAGCGAGGGAATATGTTTTGTATACGAGGATAAAGAAGCAATGATTAGAGCTGAACCTACAAAACTATTGAATCCAAAGAAAAGAATTGGGGATGCGGGCAAACCTAAAGAAAAGGAAAAAACTGAAGTAAAGGAAGCTCCTAAAGAAGAAGAGAAGCCAACTGAGGTAAAAAAAACTCCTGAAGAAAAAGCCGAAGTAAAGGTTGAAAAGCCTAAAGTTGAGGAAAAGAAGGCCAAAGTAGTAGAAACCCCAAAAGAAGAAGGTGAAAAGAGTGAAACACAAGACAGTAAAAAAGAGTGATTATTTCAAGATTGAAGGGGATAAAATTACAAGAGAAAGAAAATCTTGCCCCAAGTGTGGGTCCGGCGTATTTCTTGCCAACCACGGCAATCGATTACACTGTGGTAGATGCAGATACACTGAGTTCGTAAAGGCTTAAAATAACCCGTAGTTAGGTGTTTTGTGGAAAAAGCGAAGACATTAATGGAAAATTTTAGGGCTGGGAAAATTGAATTAGGCAAGGAGCTCACTCTCGCGTGCCTCTCTTTGTTTAATGAAGCTTTCAAGAGGAATGAAGAGACGTTTCTAAAAAATAGGGAAAACTTTGTTTTAGAAATCCTTTCAAGACCTATAGACCCTTTGACTAATAATTTTTTAGAGGCAATTATGAAAGCCAAAACAGTTAAGGAAACTCAAAAAGTATTGACATTTACGAAGGAATATCTCAAAGATTCGAGAAAAAAATTGATTCCTAATGGGAGCAACCTACTCAAAGGAAAGAAAACGGTAATGGCAATTGGTTATTCAGAAGTCCTTGCGGAAATGATTGACGAGCACAAATCAGAATTGACAGTTTATGTACCTGAGCTATCTTTAACAAAGGCCGGACACAAGATGGCATCACGCTTATCTGCAAATACAATTTTGATTCCAGACTGCGCAGTTGGATACTTCATCCCTTCAGTTGACCTAGTATTAACGAGGAGCTGCTGTGTTTCGACTTCAGGATTGTTAGGTTCATCTAATGCAAAGTCAGCAGCAATAATTGCAGAGTGGCACGATAAACCATTTTACATGATAGCAGAACTCTTACGAATTGGGGAAAGTTTTGTAGTGAATGAACACAAATGGGATGTCAAGTGTCAGAATAGGGCGCCATTATATGATAAAGTTGAACCAGAGCTGGTTTCCGGAATTGTAACGGAGGAAGGTATTTTAACGCATGAATCCTATATCGATAAAGCTAATGAAAAGAAAGAGGAGATGATTAAATGAGTACTCTTGAAATCTTATGGAATGTGTTAATATTCGTATTGAGTCTGTTTGCAGGACTTCTTGCAGGGAATTTCTTTGGGGAAAGCAGAGCAGAAAGTTTTAGATACAAATACTTGGGCGGTGGAAAACCATGATATCAAGGACTGACTTATTGGTAATACTTGTCGGATACGCTATTGGTCTCGGTATTGGATTTTGGTATGGTATGAGAAGCGGAAAACAAAAATTTTGGAGAATGCCTGGTAGTAGTTGGAAGGTGAGAAAGTGATTCAAATTGCAGTTGTAGGCAGTACGAGTGCTGCATTCCATGCTGCGAAAAAAGGGTTTGCCGTATTTGGTATTGAACCAGAACTGGAGAGTCATGCCGCAAAGGCCGGCGGATTATTTATTTTATTTGGAGTTGAAGAAACTAAACTCAATATTAAGTTTCGAGACAAGGTTGATGCTGCGAGTAAGATGATTGAATCGGCGGATATTGTAATAATTGGTAAAGGTCAAAATGCTAAATTTGTAAAACAAATGTGCGACCTAAAAGGAATTAAGTATGTCGAAGGAACAGGCGAAGACGTCGTTGAAAAGGCAAAAGAAAGACTAGTCAGATTCAACTTATTCGGAACCAAGAAGTAATTTACTTTTCAGTTGGAGTTTTCTTATTATCTTGTATCTTTTCGTCAACAACTTTTTTTGATTCTTCGACTGGTTTTTCAACCGGAGTTTCTTCATTGACGACTTCAGTACTTTCTGTGGATACTTCAACTATGGGTTCAACTTCAGGTTCAACATCTTTAGGAGTTTCAGGAGTACCTGCGGGTATTTCCAAGGGTTGTTCTTCTTCCTTAATTTCAACCGTCTCGATTACTCTCTTAACTTCTTTTTTCTCGGGTTCAACTCTGAATGTAATTTCATCACTAAATGTTGCATCTGGTGCAAGGATTGAAACTTTTACTCCAATAACTCCGGGCCGTGTCATTGCTTTTGCATATGCAATTTGAACTTGGTCAATTGCATCTTGGCCACATTTTCTGAGTTTTCCTGATGTAAAAATCCATGTCTTTGACCTTGCACTTGGAAGCTTGCCACCAAGGCGGATTTCAACTCCCTTTGCACCGGCCTGAACGACTCTTTGCATTGTAATATTTGCAACTCGTTTGAAGTATGCACCCTTCTCTAATGAACGTGCAATTCTCCATGCAACAACGTGTGGGTCGAGGGATGCTTCCCTAATTTGCTCAACCTCGAGGTGTGGATTTTCTACACCAAACCTTGAGCCAA
>JAAOXX010000018.1 GCA_018221025.1 Candidatus Altarchaeota archaeon
GTAGATTGGTTGGAGTTTTTGTCGCTTCTTCAGTTATTCCTTTGTTCATTCCTATTTTATTTAGTCAGCCAATTATTGGCGCTTCGGCCGGAGTCTATGGTATGATTGGATACCTTCTTCCAGACATGGTTGGAGTTATTCCCTTGCCCTTTTCATATGCATTAATGCTTCCAGTAATCTTACTCGAAAGCTGTTTTACCTGCAATCCATGGGGTAAACTTTTCCATATATTTGGCCTTACTATTGGTGTAGTTCTCCACTATATGTTTGATATGCACTCGTTGAATTTGAGAAAAACTGCTATTCAATTGAGTATGGGAACTGACTACTATGCTCTTCGAGGACTTGGTTATCAGGTAGAATACAATCTACCCACTATTAAAATCAAAGATAAAAAATAGACGGGTCCCGTTTCTTGGGACAGTCCATTAAAGAATTACCTCTTCTTCTTCTTGACTTCATCAACAACTTTCTGTAATTGAGAAATATTCTCTCCGAGCTGTGGGATGATTTGTTGAAGAATGCGTTGCATTGCTTTAATCTGTGCGCCGACGTTTTCAAGTTCTCTTGCATATTCTTCAATCTTACCAAGACTCTCTTCCTGAAGACCGGCGTACTTCTGTTTAAGGTCGGTTACAGTAGTTTTCATCTCTTGAATATCTGACCTAACCTTACCCATGTCTGCCTCAGTGTCTTTGACTCTCATGTCAATTCCTTCAGTCTTTTCTGCGACTAGTTTTTCAACCAAGGCTTCGACATCTTCAGATTCAGTTTCTAATTGAGCAACCTGTCCTGGTGGTGTCATTGGTGCACCGAACATTGGTGGTCCTGGTGGTAGAGGTGGTCCCATTCCAGGCAGTCCTGGTGGTGGGGGTAATGGAGCTCCTGCTGGTGGCGGTCCCGACGCCTGATTTGCCTGTTGCATTGCATCATCCATGGCTTGTGGCGGAACTCCTTCCTTTGTGAGTGTTTCAGCAATTTGGTCATCTGGCACGCCTTGCTGCCTCATTGATATAATTCTGGTAACTAAGTCACCAGCACCTATTTTCTTTTTTTTACCTAATATTTTTCCAAGTATTCCCATTTAATCACCTTTTTTAAGCATTTTTTCCAATTCTTTTCTTGTAACCAAGTCTAGAGGACTAATTAATTGCAAGTATGCTTCTATTTCCTTTATGTCTGAGCGGCTGGCGGTCTTTAGTATTTTACCCTCCATCCTGCGCAATATTTCTTTTGATTCGTCCGTCCGACGCTTCAGTTCGGAAGACGCCCTGATAAGTGTCTTAATCTTCTCATCATGGTCTCGCTGTGACTTTATGGCATTCATTCTGAAACTCTCAAATCTGTTTGAAATTTCCTCTATTCGGGACTCGAGTATTCTAACCCGTTCCTCAACGCCTCCAAGCCTCTTATTAATCTCGCCCTGCACTAGATTACAACCTCACGGATTTATTTAAGTCTTCGCTGGTCTTGCTTCCTTAAGCAGAAGTGCCAATGAGACTGCTAAAGCGATTAGAAGCGGTTTCCACGCATAAGCAAGCCAAACCGCAGCTGCACAATAAAGTAGTGACGTCAATTTGGTTTTTTTGTACAACAAAACTGCACTCAAAGAAAGGGCCGCTTCTATCAACATATATTATAAATCCGCTACAATAATAAAAGGGTATGGCTGGCGAGGCTTATTGGGGTTATTGGAAACACAAGGTTGAACAGCTCTGGAAAGAGCTCGAAGACTTGAAATTAAGAGTGGATGAATTAGAATCTGGTGTTACTTCGCGTCCAATAAAGACTCTAAAAGAAGAAACAATTGGACTTGTCCCAGTTAAAGTTAGGGAAGATTCTCGAATTGTTCCTCCCGTTCCTGTGATTAGGAAGACTGAACACGAAGATGTAGTTGTTAAAATTCTAAAAAAAGAGCCCCTCAATGTTGTTGATTTGAATGCAGAGTTGAAGTCCAATGGCGTTGAAGAAACTGTTAGGGATACCCTGTTTAATCGGGTAAAGCCTCTGATGAAAAAAGGTGTTGTAGATTATGACGAGTCGACTCAAAAATTCGCAATTCGCTGAAGTCGTGCCTGAAGGCGCTTTTACTGATGCGTCTTTTGTATTGGAAAAGGGTTTTGGTGAAGAGATTGACACAGGAAAAATTTGGTTATTTCCTGAGGAAGCCTTGTTCCTTGCCGAAAAAGGTAAACTAAAACTTAAGAGAACAAAAGAAATTACAAGTGACCAAGCAAGAAGATTCTTTTCAAAACACGTTGGTGACTTTTTGCAAAAATACGCAGTGTATTCTGACTTGAGAACCATTGGATACGTGGTTAAATCCGGTGCAAAATACGGTGCCGATTTCCGGATATACGAGAAAGGAGTTAAACCAAGTCGGTTGAATAAACGAAGCCACTCCAAATACTTGGTTTGGGTTCTTAGTCACGATGACTTTTTAGAAATGAAAAATCTGGTCGGAATAAATCGAGTTGCACACTCCGTGAAGAAACGCCTAGTCTTTGCAATAGTCGATAAAGAAATGGATGTAGTTTATTTACAAAATACGCGGCTCTTGATGTAATTACTATTCCCCGCCGCCTTCGTTGTCTCCACCAACAAGTACGAATCCAACTAATGCCGCCATAAATCCAAGGAGGATTAACGCTGGTGCGTACCTGCCTAAGAAACCCAAGTCAAGATTGACGCCAAGAACTTCTTTCCATCCGGGTGTCGTTATAACTAGAAATATCAAAATTACGAAGCCAGCACCCATCCAGATTTGTCTTTCATTAACTGCCATTATTCCCCACCCATTTTACTTCCCTGCATTCCAAATGCTGCAATTATTATTGCCGCAAATAGAAGTATAATAATTATACCCATCCTTCCAAGCACCCATGCCAAGAAAGTTTCAATATATGTATTAAGCCCAAACAAGAGAACGAAGGTTCCCATGAGGAATGCTGTAATTGCATAAATCATACTGACTCCTCGATTTTCTGCCCCCTTCCACTCCCCAAAGGGTTTGAACTTCAATAAGACTCCATAAGTTAATAAAAATACTAATGCGAATGGTGCGAAGAATTGGAAGAAACCAACTTCAACCATTTTGACTACTACGTCTGCAATTCCCATTATTCCTCTTCTCCCCCTTCACTCTTAACGAATATTGATGCAATTGCTGCGACCATACCGAGAGCCAGAACAATTCCACTCACATCCATTGCCCAATCACCTAGTGGTGCTGGTGCAGTTGTAAATGCCGAATTAACAATCATTGTTGACATAATAAATATGGCCGACCTCCAGACATTTTTCTTGCCTTTTGGAATTACCTTATTATCATCAAGCGCCCTATACGCAAACACTGCAAATGTCAGTGCGAATAATAGTATGACTAATGCGATGCTCATGTGCGTGTAAAATTGTGCGAAGAACCACTCAATATTATTCATGTACGAATACAAGAGTATGAACGACGAAATTAAGAGCGCAGTTAATGCATTCACTTTCTTGTCCTTGCTTATTACTTTGTATTGGTCAAGAATTCCGTAAAGGATTATGAAGAAAATTCCGAGCGGTAGAATGTAGTTGAATAACCCAATTTGTTGCAGCATGTCTACACTTTCATTCAAATTGAATAACGTCTCATTTGCCACATAAAGTTTTCTCTTTTTACAATAATAAACCTTTGCAACAAGATTTTCCCGCGAAGCGGGACTTTTCCCACTCACTTCGTTCCCCAGCCCGCCGGGGCGGGCGCTCCAAAATCCGTAGGATGCCCTTTGGGCACCTTGACCAAAATGAATCGTCCCTTGTCCCGTGCGCGGGACTGTCGAGTCGGGAGTTCAATCAAAAAGGGCAGAGCTGGGAGCCTAGACTAAAAATAAAAGAAAAGATAGGAGCTTTACTCCTTCTTTTGTTTAGCAAGTTCTTCTGCAGCTTGTTTGGACATTAATCCTCTAGTCAAGTCAGCAGCGAAACCCTGTGTAACTGCATCTGCTACCTTCTTTTCACTCTCGGCAATCTTCTTTCCGCGAAGAACTCCGCCGTAGAACCACAAAAGCACAGCCAATATCAAGTAGATACTGAGCATACTCATGAAGAATCCGCCAGCGCCGAAGATATCACTTATTAAGCTTAGTAATGCGGTGTAAACCCCACTTCTTGCAGCAATCAATGCGATACCTATGCTTAGCACCTGTGCCGTTCTCATTCGAAGCATACCTGTGCTTGCGAAGAAGTCGGTTAACAAGAACCACAACATTCCGAGAGGTATTAACAAGGCAAAGAGCATAATCTGCCCTTTAGCACCATTTGACACCGTAATGTCTAGTTGTTTTGTGTTACTTATGTAGTCAAAGATATCAGCCATGTTTTCTGAACCATCGTCATTGGAATCTCCAATGATAGTGGAGTCAAGTGTAGTATTACTTTCAAACCACACTGCATCTTTTTCAGTTGCATCGTCAGTACATGTTGCGGTTATTTTACCTGTAATTACTCCGTCCACTATCTCTTCAGCAAAAGAACCAACACTACAATCTCTGTCGTTGTAAGTAATTCCGTTGTCTACAGTGACACTTAATTTCTCAACATATACTTCTTCACCTCTGAATCCCAATTGGTATGCAAAAAATGCAATACTGGCCTCATCCATGCCGATAAATAATTGAGTCGTAGTCCAACCAATTCTTGTTACACCTTCAATGAGTGCTACAAGTGGGTTTAAACTCCCTTCAATTCTATCTGCAGTCAATCCCTGTGCGGCAGCCGGAACAGCCACCACTGATGTCATTATCAAGAGCGCTAAAAGCAGTCCTGTGTACCTCATGTAAACCACTCCTCAGTAGTCGGATATAAACTTTTACTTACTGAGTTTTTTCATCCAAACTGCCAATAGCAGCCATACCACGTTGGTAGTCGGCTCTTCCGGCAACTCGTACTGCTGCGAATCTTTCTTGGTTTGCTCTTGCTATGTGGAATCCAAGAGTCACTTGGCTTATCATCCACCAAAAAACTGTAATTCCCAGACCTATGAATAACATATCACCGATAATAGTACTCCCCGGTATAGTATTGGCTATTGTTGAAAGAAGTGGCCATACCAACCCCGTTCGGAATATGGTCATCATTACTCCGAGAGTTGTCATCGCCATGAATCCCATCATTTTAGCGGTGCTGTAGCTTTGAGCTCTAGTAGAAAGCCACATGTCTGTTACTACTGCCGCTAAAACAAGTCCGAAGAGTGCATAACTAACATAAAATAATTTGTTCAAAGTTCGCTTATCATTAATTCGAACACTGAATAGGGTTCCCTGCAAACCTCCACCATAAATTTCCCTGTCTTTTGGAACTATTGAAATATTCATTTCACTGAGTGTTGCACAGCTTATAGTTTCAAGATTTGCAAATGCGGAGTCACATGTATCAATACAATCAGCTAACTCGGCATCACAAGTTGTTGTCTGACAATTGTTGAATACAGCGTCGCAGTCCGAATTACAATTTTCAAGGCCGTTCTCACTGATTCCTCCAGTCTCCCCAACTGGAACATATTTTGCATCGAGTCCTCCGAGATTCCAAAGGTCTGCGAGAATACACATTCCTTCATCAGTTACAAATCCAGAAAATCTTGAGACCTTGTATGTTGTAAATGCTGCACCCTGAAAAAAGTCTCCCAATCCTGCCAGGGGTTTTGGAAGCATTGTGAATGAAAATAATCCGAGGAATAAAATTACTGCAATCCCGACATGAAGCTTATCGCCCGAGTTCACATTAAATAAGTGCAGAGGGAGTTAATATCTGTTTTCTAAGAAGAGGATTGGGCCTCGACTGAGACGGTCGCATCCCACTTTGGTTCCCATTATGCCCTTGAAATGGTTATCGCCGCCTCCCGCCAATCATTTTCACGGTTAGATCTGGCAGGACGGGTTTTGTCATTAGTCTGACGTGCCCAATTATGCCATCCAATTCCCTTGGAGACCGCTTCCATATATCGGCTACTTAGTCGAGTTTGCCCCGCATAAAGTATTAACGCGTTTAGATATTAAACTTATTCTCTCCAGTTATTTACAGGGACGTTTGATGAAATCTAATTCTTTTTGTAATAATATTTCTTTTTCTTCGCGACCACAATTATTTCTTCCTTTGCTGGTGGTGGTGGCGGAGGCATAAACACAGGTGGTGCTGGTGACATGAATGCGGATCCTTGTTTTCTAATTTGTTTGAAGCCAAAGAATAAGATTCCAAGAAACAGAAATACACCCAAAACCGGCGTTAACACATCGGTTGTTCCTGTGTTTTCCAGCCCCAAAACTAGGAGTGATTGAAAATTCCAAGCAGTCCTTATGTCTCTGTCTAGAATCTCTACAATTACTGACTGATTCGTGGGTTCTCTATCCATGCGAATATCAATTGTTGTTGATTCAAGGCTTAACAGGTCAAGTTGCTTTGAAGCGAAGTCCTTGCCCTGTTTTTTTACACTTAGAATCAGAGGGAGTTCTGCAGGCTCATAGTTTTTTATGTGTATTGAGAGGACTACATAGGTGTCAAAATAAGCAATATCCGTAGTTGATGTAATATTGCAAAACGTACAGTCTGGATGATTCATACAACTCTCACCAGATTCTCTATCACAGACCCCGTCTATTTGCCATGCAAAAACTGAAGACAGTAGGAGTAATACAACTAAAAATCTCATATTCTCCGCCTCCTCTTCTTTTTTCTACGAAGTGTTTTTTCTGGCATTATTAGGACTCGTCTCTTTTGTGGTTGGGCTGGATAATAACCCCCCATTGGTGGGTATGCTGGTGCGCCTCCCCCATATGGTCCCTGATTTGGTCCGGGTGGCGGCGGCATAAACCGTGGTGGAGGCATCGGTGGGAATTGTTCCCCGCCGTCCCCCATTAGTAATTTCATTAAAAATACACCAATGAGTGCAAAAAATGCGAGAATTAGCAATTCAGCTGCCACAAAAACATATTTCTGAATAGTATAAAACCCTTTATGTCGGAGCAGAGTGCTATTAAACCCGCAGTCTTTAGTTGGCCGTGATAGATGTTCATGCCCATCTTCAATCCGATGTATTCAAAGATGACTTGAAAGATGTATTGCTCCGTGCTAAGTCGAATGGAATTACTGGAGTGATTTGTGCGTCCGTTGATTTTTCTGATGCGGTCAAGTGTTTAGAACTTGGAAAAAACCTCGACCAGATTCACTCGGCTATTGGTCTTGCACCATACAGTGACCTCTCAGAAATTGACAAAGTGATTCAATTAATTAAAGATAGTCCAGACATCGTTGCCGTTGGTGAAATCGGTTTAGATTATCCTTACAAAAAATACCCCGAACAAGTTGAACCATTCAAAAAACAAATTGCGCTTGCAATGGAATTGGACCTCCCTGTCGTTGTTCATTCTCGGTCTGCTGGAAAATACTGTTTTGAGATTTTACAAGAAATGAAGGCAGAAAAAGTAGTAATGCATGCGTTTGGTGGTTCAATTAAGACTGCTCGCAAGGCATTTGACTCTGGCTTTAGTTTTTCCATTCCAGTTACTGTTCTTAGAAGTCCTGAAAAACAGAAGTTAGCAAGAGAGATTCCAGAAGAATTGCTTTTATTGGAGACTGATTCCCCCGTACTCAACCCTGAAAAAGGCAGAAATGAGCCTGCCAATTTAGTTAAGAGTCGAGACTTTATCGCCGAGCTTCGCGGAGTAAAACCCGAAGTTATTGGAAAACTTACTGAAAAGAATGCGAAGAGGCTTTTCAAAATATAGTCTTTAGAAATTTAAACCCATGCGTAGATTTCTTTAGTGTGTGGGATTGCAGGTTGGTTTGGCAAAGGGAATGAACTTAAACGAGCTATGCAGTTAATGGCTCATCGGGGTCGGGATGCTTCAAATACTAAAGGCGTTACTGGCGGTTTTATTGGACACTTACTCCATGCAACAGTTAAACACATTGAGCAGCCATTTGTTGAAGGCGACTCGTGGATGGTTGCCAACTGTGAAATTTACAATTGGAAAAGTCTTGCCGAAAAATACAGAGTCTCTGCGCGAAATGATGCGGAACTGGTTTTCAAATTATTGCTGAAAAAAGGTACCGGAGTCATAGATGAATTTCGCGGTCCATACGCAATTGCATTTCACCATGAGAAAACATATCTCTTTCGAGACAAGCAAGGAGTGTTCCCATTATTTTACTCGGACGACGGATTTGCGAGTGAACGCGGAGCATTGCCGAATTTAAGGGAGCTTCACCCCCGCCATACCTTAGTAAATGGTGAACTCATTTACAGGGGCGGGTTTGAAAAAAAGATTAAACAAAAATCTCTTGATAAGGCATTACGAGAATCTGTAAAAATTCGAGCTCACGAAGACACGACTCTTTTCTTATCTGGGATTGACTCTGCACTCATTGGATATTATTTGAAAGATGAGGGTTTTGATTTCCAAACCATTGCCGTTGGACTATTTGGTAGTGCCGATTTGCGGAGGGCCAAGAGTCTTGCAGATTCAATTGATTTAAATTTGAAAAAAACCATTCCAACCCCTAAGATGGTTTTGGATGCAGTTCCAACAGTTTCAAAATTAATTCAGAGCTCCGACCCTGTCAAGGTTGAAGTCGGCCTCGTGACTTATTTTGCGTCAAAGGCTTCAGGGAAAGTTGGACTATCTGGTCTTGGTGCGGATGAACTTTTTGGTGGTTATGCTCGTATGCACAGGTCTCCTGAAAAAGAGTCGCGATGGGCACTATATGGGGTGTATGAACGTAGCACTTACAGGGATAATGTAATTGGGCTCTTCAATGGCACTGAAATACGCCTGCCTTATCTTGACCAAGAAGTGATTCAGGCTTCACTCAGCCTTGAACCAGAAAGTCTTACTGGAAAAAAGGCATTGAGAGACATAGCAAAAAACTATATTGGTGAACTCTCCAAGCTCCCAAAAAAGGCAGCTCAATATGGTTCGGGATTCTCTTCAATTATTCCAAGACCCAAAGCGCAGTATCTTTCAAAATTTGTTCCAAAAAATCGTTCACTCGCTGCATTGATTAGTGGCGGCAAGGATTCATGGTATTCGGCACACGTTGTGTCTAGACTAAATTATCCAATTAAGTGTGCAATCGTTATGCTTCCCGAAAGCGACGACTCTTGGATGTTCCAAGTTGACGGCGTTGAACAGACTCCAGCTTTATTGAAGCAACACAAGGTTCCAACAATAGTTCAAAAAACTAGTGGGGAGAAAGAAGTTGAACTAAAGGATTTGGAAAAAGCGATTCGAAAGGCAGTTTCAAAATACAGAGTCGAAGGCGTGGTATCGGGAGCAATTTCTTCGGAATATCAACGTGATAGAATTGAAGCCATTGCGGACAGAGTTGGCATTGCAAGTTATGCCCCCTTGTGGGGAACTAATCAAGAGGCATACATGAGGCGCCTCGTCAAAGAGGGATTTCGGTTCAAAATTGTTTCTGTTGCGGCAGATGGGCTCGACAAGAGTTGGGTTGGAAAAGAAATTGATGAAACCAACGTTGAAGAATTAATTGATTTGTCTAAAAAATATAGGTTTAACTCCGCCGGTGAAGGCGGAGAATTTGAAACCATTGTTGTCAGTGCGCCGAGTTTCTGAGTTTA
>JAAOXX010000019.1 GCA_018221025.1 Candidatus Altarchaeota archaeon
GCCAATAAACCAATGACTGGTAATTACTGCTAAATTTTTTCACAAAAACTCAACAGTTTTTTGCTAACTCAACCTAATACACCTCGCACTTTACCTCAAAATAACTCGCCGGGTGACCACACGAAGGGCACGCAGCTATTGGCTTATTCCCTTTGTGAACATATCCACATTTTCTACATACCCATTCCTTTTCTGAGTTCTTTTCAAATACTGTTCCGCCTTCAACTTCCTTCAGAAGCTTCTTGAATCTTTCCTCGTGGTGCGTCTCAGCATTTGCAATGGCACGCAGCCGTTTTGCAATGGCTGGAAGCCCTTCTTTATCTGCGGTATCTGCAAAACTGGGGTACATCTCAGTTCTCTCATAGTGTTCACCAGCTACTGCGGATTTTAGATTTTCAATAGTAGTACCAAGTGTTGTTGGGGCGGAAGCACTAACAGTTATTTCCTCAAGAGTCTCGCCACTCTTCTTCTTCAGTTGATTTATCAATCTAAACAGCCATTTGGCATGCTCTCTCTCATTGTCCGCCGTAATAAGAAAAACCTCGGATATCTGTTCAAATCCTTCTTTTTGTGCAATCTTAGCATAGAAGCTGTAACGATTCCTTGCCTGACTTTCCCCAATAAATGCTTTAGTTAAATTTTCAATTGTGTTTTTCATGATATTCACCAGAACCACTACTGTTCGGCGTTTTTATTTTTATTGGGTTTCTCAAAAACCAAAACAAACTCTGGCCAGACCTGTTCTCTGGCTTCTTGCAATGTTGCCTTGAATTGTTGCATGTATTCCCGTCTCCTATCCCATCCTATTGTTGTGACTTCTTTGAATCCAATTCTTGTCATGGTTTTTGAAAAATCATTGCACGACGAGTACTTTTTACCTTTTGCTCTCATATTGGTGAAAACTACTACGCATTTTCCGCCTTTTTTCATCAGTTTCATCAACTCGGCGAATGCTCGTTTCAGGTTGTCCAAAAATTCATGGTATTCCTGAATTTTTCCAATATGGTCATCCCCTTGAGGCTCGTAGTTAATGATTTTAGTGAGAATATCCCAGTATGGTGGTGATGTTACAATTAGGTCTACAGTCTCAATATTAACGTATTTTGATGCCTCAAACACACTACCCCTGATTACCTTGTTGGTTCCGAGTCTGGCATTAGCAACCTTCACATAATTTTCTGACAACTCAATTCCCAAATATTTTCTACTAAGTGATTTGGCAGCCATTAAACTGGTTCCACTGCCTGCGAACGGGTCAAGTACTAAATCGCCTTTCTTTGAAAAACGCTCGATTATGCGCCGTGTGAGCTCAATTGGAAACTTGCAGGGGTGTTCTATCTTATTATCGTCTTTATCAAGTAAAATATCATCCCAGATTTCCACAATTCAATTGCTCGTGGGGTTTTTTATCGTTTGTTCCCTTTAATCGCATCCATACCGGGCAGTTCCTTGTCTGATAAATATGCCAAAGCTGAACCCCCGGATGTCATTATTCCATCCATCTGGTATTTGTGGGCAATATTCCCTGAGTGTCCACCTAAAATTGCAGTGCAGTGCTTCATTAATCTGGTGCTACTCTCCTCGTATCCATCTTCATACTTTCCCATTGGACCTGAAAATATTCCACCCTTGCCTTCAATTATTTTCTCATACATATCAACGGTTTTTGGTCCAATATCCACGGCCTTTCCATTCTTCATTACAAAATCAATTGGTGCAACCATTCCTGAGCAATCCAACAACGGTGTCATCCTATTGACTGTTCCGGATTTTGCGGCTTCAAATTCAACTGCAGGAATCCCGCCAAGCAAAACAGTCCATCCCTCCTTCGCCAACGTTTCAATATATTTTACTTTGTCAAGCTTTGCACCACCCCAAACAAGAATTCTCGTTGAAGAATTTTTCACTTTATCGAGCCGTCCAATTTCTTCAAGCATTACATTTCCAACATGACTAGGCATATGGTCTGGTAGAGTTACAGATGTGTGTCCTCTGTGTAAAACCGCAGGTGCATCATTCAAAAATATGTCAAAATTATTTACAAAAAACTCGGCCAATTCATTGAAGCCTCCTTGTTTTTCCGAATCGTGTATTCGAATATTTTTCAACATATAAACTCCGGGTTCACTTACTGCGTCAAGGACTTCGTCTTCGGTTAAACCATGGACATATTTCATATCTATTCCACTGACTTCCTTGAGTGATTCCACTAAAAATTCCAAGTTTTCTCTAAAATCCTTGTCGCCCTTTCGACCATAATGGGTCAATAATACTACGGAACATCCGTTATCTGCCATTTTCTTATAATGAGTCATTTCCTTCGCATATCGCCAAATTTTGTAACCTTCTTGTTCACCACCATTCATATCAATTCTAACAATAATTTTTTTGTTTTGGGGTCCATTAAGCAGGTGCCTATGCATTCCGTAATATGATGTAATACTTTAAAACTATTCCGACTTCTGCAATTCTTCAACAACTTTTTTACTGACGCCCCTCTCCCCATAAGGATTTTTAAATTTAGGAACCTTGTAGTCTTCATTCAGAACTTCATCAATTTTTCTAATTGCAAATGGAACATTCATTCCAGTTAGGAAATTAATTCCAGTCGCGAGACCCTCAATTCTCTCAGTTTTTTTCCTCAAGAGTATACATGGTTTCTTGAATACCAAGCTTTCTTCCTGAATGCTTCCACCGTCAGTCAAAATTAATTTTGAATTAGCAAGCCAATGTGTGAATGTAACATAATTCCCGAGTCGTGCAAATTTTACGTGCTTGACAAGGGGTTTGTAGAGGTGGAATTTCTTCAATGCCGCTATTGTATTATCATGAGCAAAAAAGTATGTGTCAATTGGAACATTCTTTACAATGTTGACAAGATTTGTCATTCTCTCCCTGCTTCGAAGATTTTCCTGCCTATGTGCCGTTACGACTGCGTATTCGGTCTCAGGAATATCTACCAGTCCTTTTCCAATTTCTTTTGCTTCAATTGCCGCATCAACTATGGTGTTTCCAGTATTCAATATGGTTCCTTTGACTTTTGCTTTTAGCAGATTTTCTTTGGTTCCTTCTGAAACTGCCAACAAGGTCTTAGAATACCGGTCAGCAATTTTTCGCGAAAGTTCCTCTGGCCATGGCTCCCACAGTGAGCCTGACCTCAAACCGGCTTCTAGATGAACTCCATTTACCTTTGAAAATTTAGATGCTATTGCTGAGGCGGCAGTTGTCATGGTGTCGCCGTGATATACAAGAACATCTGCCTTCGATTTCTTTACTGCCTTTCTTATCCGTCCCGCCATTCCAATACTCCAAGCCAATGCCTTTGGTGTATTGAAGAAAAATTTAGTGCTTCCTTTTGGGGGTGAACTCAAGACCATGTCTGGTTCTTTCAAATCAAAAAGGTCCAACAGGGGTCCAAGGGAGTGCTGACCTGTATGAATAAGTGTATACTCGTCAAGACCCTTTAGCACAGGGAATATCTTAATTAATTCTGCCCTAGTGCCTATTGAAAAGGCTATTTTAGTCACAAGTTTCTATGCAGTGTGGATTTAAATTTTATCTATTGTCTACTGATAATCCACTCTATGAGGAGTCTTGCCCCAAAACCCGTTCCCCCTTTTGGATGCCATAACCAAGGAGTCTTTGACATTGCGGGTCCCGCAATATCAATATGAGCCCAATTCTTCTCAACAAAGTTTTCCAAGAACTTGGCTGCTGAACTTGCACCACCATATCCCTTTTCAGAAGAATTTCTCATATCTGCAACATTACTCTTCAAAGGCTTTCCGAGATGTTTAGCCATGGGCAAGAACCAAGTCTCTTCTTCGGCTTCCTTTCCGGATTCCATTAATTCATCCATTAGTTGCTGGTCATTTCCCATTATTCCGGCAATTCGTTCTCCGAGTGCTACAACACAAGAACCCGTCAGTGTTGCAATATCGACTGTTGCTTCTGGCTTGAATTTTTCATATCCGTAGGCGAGTGCATCTGCGAGTACCATTCTCCCTTCTGCGTCGGTGTTCCAGACTTCTACGGTCTTATCATTGTACATCTTAACTACGTCTCCCGGACGCGTTGCATTACTGCTCGGCATGTTTTCGGCGGCAGGAATAATTGCGACTACATCTTTCTTTAGTTTCAATTCATTGACTGCAAACATTGCACCAATTACTGCCGCGGCCCCAGACATATCCATTTTCATATTTTCAATGTATCCAGTGGGCTTGAGATTAATTCCCCCTGAATCGAATGAAATACCTTTTCCAATAAGCATCAATGGTTTTTCTCCTCTCGTGGTATACTTCATTACAATCAAACGGGGTTTGAAATCGGAGCCTTTTCCGACTGAAACAATTCCACCAAATCCATTCTCTTTGAGCCATTCATAAGAATGGACTTCAACTTCAATACTTGTCCCCTCAAATAATTCTTGAACTATATCGGCAAGACTCTCGGGATACAACTTGTTTGGCGGTTCATTTGACAAGTCTCTTGCCAAAAATGTTGCTTTAGACTTAACAATTGCTGCTTTCATTTTTTTTCCAGAACCGTGAAATACTATCCAAGGTCTGTCTTCCTTCTTTGTGAAATGCTTTGAGAATTTGTAGCTCGCAAGCAATGTACCTTCAAGCACCTCGTCTTCCGAGAGAAAATCAGGAATAAGGTGGAATTTTACTGCCCCAAGTGCAGTTTCAATGGCTTTCCAAGCTATTGCACCAAATTTTCGTGCGTCTTCTTTTCCTTCAATACCAACTGCGACAATTATTTTATTCTTACTTTCAATAATCCGGAATTTTCCCTTGTAAAAATCATCTTCAAGAGGGGTTTTCCCAACCATTTCTCTTGCTTTTCCATTTTCTTTAGATAGAGGCATTACTAATATACGCCCCTCTAAACCCTTGCCTTGTTCAATTTTTGGAAGTTCTGTCCACATATCAATCACATTTTAGTACAAACGTTCTCCCCTTTACCCATAGTACTTTGGAGTTCGTTTTCTCTGCAAGTTCATCTGCTATTTTTCTAGCAAATTCGTGCATTCTGCCTTCAATTATTGGCGGGTTGACTTTAACTTTAATTTCTTTTTTGGATTTGAGCTGGCTCTTTGCCTCTTCAACAATAGCATCGACTCCAGCTTTCCCGACGAAAAGAGTTATACCCACTCTATTTCTTTTTTGAATGCTTTAAAAATTCACGCCTTGAATCGAACTCGTTCCTCGCGAAGTCCCTTGACTAATTTGACGGCAGTTCCCCAGCCAACTCTGACATCCACAAATGTTATTCCATGGTTTTCTGCCATACCATCTTTTCGAGGATTGTCTCCAATTATTGCCCAAGCCCCAAGTTTTTTCATCTTTTCAAATAATTCACCTTGGCTCTTATTCTGCCCAGTTCCCCCAAGACAGATAATTTGTTTAAAGAATCCTTCGAGACCGAGTCTTTCAACAGCCGGAATTACTCGCCTACAGGCTCCATTTGTTAATAAAACTAATTCATCTGTATCGAGTAACTTTCTCAAACCTTCAACTGCGCCATCTACTACTTCAATTGTTTCTGCATACTTCGTGTCAAATTCTTTCTCTTTAGTTAATGAATCTTCTTTTGTTATGTCAATACCAAGTTGTTTTCCAACTTCAATTGTAAAATCCCCCTGTTTACTCTCCATCGTTCTCATGTTTCTATTGGCTTCTCTGAATGCAGATCGCAGTTCTTCCTCACTTCCCTTAAATCCCCTTTCTTTGAAAAACGTAAGTTCAACTTCACTAAACAATGTTCTTACGACCTCCCTATGTTTTGCGAGCGTTCCTGAAAAATCAACTAGTATCATCTTAGAGTCTTGTGTACTAGTTTAAAAAATCTTAGCTGTATTGATTTGGTGTATGTACTCAGGGTTAAATCAAAAGATGCGCAGTCAACTATTGAGTTATTGAAAGAGAAAGGTGACTATGACTTCTCAAGACGCATAGTTCGCGAAGATGATACTGTCTTCGTCCCCATCAATAAAGAACTCCCCGATTCAATCAAAAAGGAACTCCCCCTTACTTCACAGAAAAAAAGCCTCAAAGAGTTATTTGGAATTGGCTCATTCGATATTGTTGGGGACATAATTATTGTGTATATTCCAGACCGAATTTGGTCAAAGCGTTCGGATATTGGAAAACAAGCAAAAGCCTTGTATCCACGAATAAAAGCAGTCTTTGCAAAAAAAGGGGCGGTTAGTGGAGAATATCGGCTGCCTGAACTCGAATTAATCTATGGTGAGGGGTCTGAAACGATTCATAAGGAACGAGGACTGCGCTTTAAAACTGATGTAAAAAAAGCATATTTTTCTCCACGCCAAGGTTCTGAAAGGGAAAAACTGATAGATTATGTTGAACCCACTGACAGAGTAGCAGTCTTATTTGCAGGAATTGGTCCACTTCCGGTTTATTTTTCAAAACTAACCTCTGCTAAAGAAATTATTGCTGTTGAAGTAAATCCAGACGCTTTCCATTATCTTGAGGAAAACCTGAAACTCAATAAGTGCCGTAATGTTACGCCGGTTTGTGGCGACGTAAAAAAAATCTATCAAACTCTTGGTGACTTCGATTTAGTTGTGCTTCCTCTACCAAAAAGTTCAATTGATTTCCTGAAAGAAGTTGACTATATTTTGAAACCAGATGGACGTGCTATATTTTATGTTGCATCCAATGAAAAAAACCTCCTAGACAAAATTAAAAAAATTGAAACCAAATTTGTTGTGAGCGAGGTAAGAAAAGAAATTGAGATTTCTCCGGGCGAGTTTAGGTTTGTAATTCAAGTTAGGCGATTGTGATGTGGTTATACAAAGTTGCATACGTGGGTTGGATGTTTAAGGGTAGTCAAATTCAACCCAGTAGTCAACACACAGTTGAAGGGGAACTTCATCGTGTAATGGGTGGACGCTGTAGGCTGAGTTCAAGAACTGATGCGGGTGTGTCCGCCAAGGGAAATATTCTTTTGAGTGAAGACAAACTTCAAGTGGGAAAAATCAATAACAAACTAAGTGGTGTTAAAATCTGGGCTGAATCAGAAGTCTCCGAGTTTCCGGAAGTAAAACATCGCCACTACCGTTATTTTATTGTGAACAAGATTTCAAAAAAAGAACTTATCCCACTCCTGAAATTTAATGGAACTCACGATTTCAAAGACCTTACCCGTTCCAGAAAAGATACAGTTCGAACTGTCAGTGTTAAGCTTGGAAAAAACTATATTGACTTTTTTTCAAAAGGATTCTTATGGAATCAAATTCG
Organism: Candidatus Altarchaeota archaeon; assembly: GCA_018221025.1. Taxonomy (GTDB): domain Archaea; phylum SpSt-1190; class SpSt-1190; order SpSt-1190; family SpSt-1190; genus JAAOXX01. The sequence goes on from JAAOXX010000019.1 coordinate 7,269, forward strand.
AAGAATGGTTGGAACACTTAGTGGAAGAACTGCGCCACCAGAACCACTTGTGCTTTTGGATATAGTTTTCAAGGAAGAACCCACATGGAAATACTACCCTAAATGGCTTGCTGGCTTCGAAAAACAACAAAAAGACTTTTTGGCTAAGTCATTAGTTTTAGGAACGTTCATTATTCGGTAGATTTTTAAGTTGCAGATACAAGTGTTATATGCCCGGACAAAAAGTTCTAATTTTAGGTGATTCCCATGGCAGTCTTCCGGATTTTTCATACCTACATGAACACTATAGGGGTAAAATTGACCTCGCAATTCATCTGGGTGACCTAGTCGACGTATGCGGAAGATACTCAGACCGCCAAATATTTCTTAAAGCTCTTTCTGATGAGATTGAAAAACTAAAGCCATCTACATTTGTTATTGTTCCTGGAAATCATGATGATAAATGTGATAAGTTTGAACGTCGCTATATGCATTTTTCTAATGGACGATTTGAACGACGTAGAGAAAAATTAAAGGGACAAATACGCGAGACAAAAGAAAAGTCTTTCATTAATGGATTAGATACTCACCCAAGTAAAATTAAACCAACTATTGATACACTTCAGGAGATTGGAGTCATGGCTGATTACACATTTATTTCTGAGTCGGGGAGAACTCTCTCTGTCGATGGTCCTTGGGAAGACTTTACTGAGTGGGGTTGGTTTGAAAACTTGGGCGATGAACAGTATGATATGTATATCACTTGGTCGAAGGAAGGTCTCGAGGAAAATCACACACCCCCCGAAGAGATAGGGCCGCCAAGACGAACATACCTCCTATCTCATCATAACTGTACCCAGTCATTTAATCCCCGATATTCTGGATATTATCATGGACATAGCCATCATGTTTACAAAAACGGTGAGAAGATTTCAACAGGATATTTCATTAGAAAAAATAAGCGTTGGGTTTTTATGAAATCCTTTGATTATGTGTTTGATAATCAAAAAATTAAGGAGGTTGAGGATTCAAGAGAGTATAAACGAAACACACCTGGAATTTACTTTTTCCTCAATAGAACTGGTGATAAATCCAGACGAAATAGACGATACCAGAAGGCACGACTCGAAATTATGCCTGGAATTGAACAAGATTGGATGCTTCTTGACCATGAGAAACAGTCAATTATTTACAGTAGTACTGAAAAAACCGAAGTTCATACCATATCAATTCCCAATCTGTTCGCAAAATTATGTGGAAAAATTGGAGAACACTCAAACCAGTATTCACTCGTAATTTAGTTGGGTGATACTACTTCGGTTTTCCCATGACCAATTTTTCGTATAATAACCATAGGAACTACCTTTTTCTTGAGTTCATATCGTGCAACGCTTATTGTGTCCCTCTTATCGACACTCTTAGGGAGTTTTACTAAAACTGGTGCGCCTAATGAGAGCTGCAATGCCCTTGCACCAAGAATACGTGCAAATTCAAATCTGGTTATCATAACTTGGTCATTTTGATAAGTTTAAAAGCTTTCACTAAGTTTTTGAGAGAGTTTACCAATTTTGACTCTTTCTTGATTCATACTGTCTCTATGTCTCAAAGTGATGGTGTCGTCTTCAAGAGTTTGTCCATCAATAGTTATACAGAAAGGTGTACCAATTGAATCTTGTCGTCTATACCTTCTTCCAATTGAACCCTTGTCGTCATAGAATGCTCTGAACTCATTTGATAGTTGATTGAAAACTTCCATCGATTTTTCCGGCATACTTTCCTTATTGACCAATGGAAAAACTGCAACTTGAACTGGTGCAATTTTTGGATTTAGTTTTAGAGTTTGTCTCTCGTCATCTCTGTGCCACGCGTCAATTAACAATGCCATTACTAATCTATCAACCCCAAAACTTGGCTCCATTACAAATGGATAAACTCTCTCGTCTCCATCGAGTACACTCAAATCATTCCCACTGAATTTGGAATGCTGCTTCAAATCAAAATCGGCCCTATTGGATATTCCAACCATTTCTTTCCAACCAAATGGATAGTTGTAATCTATGTCCCACGTGTCCTTTGCATAATGGCTTAACTCATCCTTAGTGTGTTGCCGCAGTCTAAGATTTTCTAAACGAAGTCCCAAATCTACGAGGAATTTCATACTATGAGCTATCCAATACACATGCCATTCACTCGTTAGTTTTAGTAATTCTGAAATCTTGGTTTTTTTGTGGGGTTCTTTCTTTTCTTGAGCACTTCGTGTCCAAACAGTCACTTCCATTTTTGGTAATGTTTCCGTTGGTTTTGAATTCTTGTTGAAGAAATATTCAATTTCCATTTGTTCAAACTCTCGCCCCCTAAATACAAAATTTCTTGGACTTATCTCGTTTCTAAATGAGCGTCCGATTTGTGCAATTCCAAAAGGTAATTTTCCTCGGCTCGATTTGAAAATTCGCGGAAAATCAACAAACATTACCTGTGCCGTTTCTGGTCGGAGATATGCAGTATTTCCTTGTACTGCACCCACCTCTGTTGAAAACATTAAATTGAAATATCTTGGGTCAATTAATTCCCCTCCACATTTTTGACAGTCTATGTCATGCTCCCTCATTATTCGCCCTAAGTCTTTCAAAACTAATCCTTCAACATTCATCTTGAGTTTGGTTTCAACTAGCTGGTCGGCTCTAAATCGCATCTTGCATTTTTTACACTCAACAAGGGGGTCTTGAAATGCTTGAATGTGTCCGCTTGCTTCCCATACTTTGGGGTGAGTTATTATGCAGCCATCCATACCGACGACTTCGCGTCTACTGACAAAACGGTTCCACCATTCTTGCTTTACCGCGCGCTTTATTTCTACTCCTAATGGTCCGTAATCAAAGAATCCTGCAAAACTACCATACATTTCTGCTGTTGGAAATATAATTGCCTTATCTACAAGGAATTTCTGGAGTTCTGCTAACTTGACCATAGGAAGAACGTGCTTCCGTAAATATAAAAACCCTCTTTTCCATGTCATTCTGTGTTTGGTGCTGTGGTCGCGCAGGCGAGAGCCGCTAATCAGCGGAGAATGATTGTCACAGATGACAAGAAAGAGGCTATTAGATGGGCCTCTAAACTCAAGGGTTTGCAGGTTGGTTGGGACTCGTTGAGACTTTCAGGATTTAGATTCTTATTACTCAGTGATTCAAAAAAAGTTTTGGGGGAAACCTATGACAATTTAGTTTTAGACTTACGGGGTTCTTTTTCTGCAAATGATATTGGGCGGATTATTCCCACAGTAAAAGGCGGAGGCGTAATTATTATTCTTACTCCACCATTTGAGACATGGGCGCTTTCCAACTTGAAGTATCATGAGAGGCTGGCAGTTCCTCCATACACTGTAAAAGATTGCAAGCATTTTTTTATCCCGCGTATAATTAGAAAATTCTATGAACACGAAGGAATTTGGATTCATCGCAAAGGCTTGTGGGAGAAGGAGTCTCTTGAGATTTTATCTGAAAAATCAAAGAAACCCAGAGTCCCTGCCAATGCAATACGAGTAATATATGACCTTGCAAAGTCTCAAGACCAAGTTGACTTTTTGAGTGAAATGGAAAAACCAAAACAAGTGACTGTTCTTACTGCTAATAGGGGAAGAGGAAAGAGTGCTGCACTTGGGCTTCATGTAGCCGCCTTCCGTGGCATTAGAGACAGAAAAACCGAGGTCGTTGTCGTAGCCCCGTCACGAGACGGGGTAAAAACAGTCTTTGAATTTATTGAGAAAGGGCTTGATGCTCTTAATATTCCATATGGTTACAAAAATGGAATTCTGCTTGGGAAAAAAATCAAAGTTGTTTTTGAAGAACCAGAGGCTTCCCTTGCAAGAAAAGCAGACTTATTTGTTGTTGATGAGGCGGCAGGGATTCCGTTCTCAATTCTCCAAAAACTCTCAGCGAAAGAAAATGTAGTGTTCAGTACTACGGTTCACGGGTATGAAGGTGCAGGCAGAGTATTTTCAATGAGGTTCCTTAGTTCATTGAAGAAAAAAGGTTACAAACACTTGGAAATGGATACACCCATTCGTTATTCCGATGGTGACCCAATTGAGGGTTGGTTATTTGACCTGCTGCTTTTGGATGCCGAGCCTCCACCAGTTAAGGCAATTAAACAACTTGAATTCAATTCACCCACTCACAAGGAATTATTTAGTGATGAAAAACTATTAACTTCGGTTTTTGGTCTCCTCGTTTCTGCCCACTATAAAAATTCTCCGCGGGACTTGCAAACACTTGCGGATGCCCCACACCACCAGATTTTTACAACTTATTCTGGAAAAGATTTAGTAGGGGTAGTTCAGACTGCAGAGGAGGGTGGACTTACTGAATTACAGATTGATAAGATGATTAATGATAGACGACCAGAAGGAAATCTTGTTCCCGACATTCTTGCTAAACATTATGGTTTGCGGGAGTTTCCTAAACTCAAAGGGAGTAGAGTTGTTCGAATTGTTAC
>JAAOXX010000020.1 GCA_018221025.1 Candidatus Altarchaeota archaeon
CCTTCGAACGTGGCGTTGTAAGTGCTGAAATTGATTTAGGGCCTCTCATTAGTGAAAAGGGTGGCGGAGGAAGTGTTGTTACCGATATGTTTGGGGAAGCTTCAAGGGTTTCTACGGGTCCTGCGGGCGTTCACGACCAATTATTCAGTAAAATGAAATTAATCGCCGATTCCTTCGGTGGTGAGTTCAGAGTTCATGCACCTATGGCAGCAAATCCGGCAGATTCCATGCAAGTTGGGCAGGCAAGAGCTGCAGGACTACTCAAACAAAGCCTCGAATACACCCGAAAACTCGGCGGAAAAACTATGACAGTCCACCCAATTGGACAGATGGAATACTACTTTACAGACCCCTTTGTCGGAACAAAAATGCCAGTTCAAAATCCATTTTATCTTGCCAAAGACGAAAAAGAGATAGAAGGATTGTATGAAAAATTGGATGTTAAAGACCCGTTACTACAAGGTCAAATTAAGAAAGAGTGGAAAAATTGGGTAAGTGTTTTACCAACGGTTTTTGCAGAAAAGTTCGGAGCTCTTGCTGCAAAAGATTTGGATGTATTTGCAAACAAAGCTGCACGTTGGCAACTTGGTGAACTTGCAGGTAAATACCGAAATGATCTAAAGAGGTTTGAACAAGAAGCAATCACATTTTCTCAGAAACTTAATCCAACTGTTGAAATGGCCTTTTCAAGGGCTTTTTCAGAATTACAAAGGGACCCGACCCTTCTTGATAAATTAATTGGTGCTAAAGGCCGAAATGAAAATGATGCGAAAAGACTTTGGCCAAAAATTGCAATGGCATCTCTTGAACCTTTGAAGGAGGATGGGACGAGAGTTATTCCTTCAGAAAAACTCAGGAAATTATCAGAAAAAGTTCAATCTGGAAACGCATCGGATAATGAAATAAAGAGGCATAAGACCCTTGTCGATAAATTTATTGGTGAACGTGAAACTGAAAGACTCAAAGCTTGGGAAAAAACTCTTATCGGTAACAATGCACTTCGATTTGGACCATTTAAAGAATCTGAAGAACAAATGGTTCAATCTGTTCGAAATACTTTTGGCCTGATTTTTGAAGGAATCAAAAAAGAAAACAAAGCCCTTTACACTACACTGAAAAATAAGAAAATCAAGATAGGTATTGAAAACCTATTTCCTACAAGGCCCGACAAGGGGTATATGCAGGGATATGCATACTTCTATGAGCCTGAACATATTGCGCGGGTGGTTAAGGAAATAAGGAAAGAAGCAAAGAGATATGGGCTCCCTGAAGATATAGTCACCGTTACCTTCGATATCGGCCACGCAGCCGCTTCAAAACATAAGCCTACTGAGTTCCTGAAAAAACTGAAAAAACTCGGAGTCAAGCCAGAATACGTTCACATAGTTGGTGGTCCTGGTTATGGACACGACCACATTGCTTGGGGTGACTGGCTCGATGAAGTAAGCAAGATGGACCCCGACATCGTTTCAAAACTCATGGATGTTGGTGCGATTAATATTGAAGGAGGTGCAGGACTCCACGATGTTGATGTAACTCTCAATGCACTTTGGGACAAGGGTCTTCCTGTTGAAGCCATGATGGCAATGTCTGGTTCGCCTGATGCATTCACACCTGACCTCGCAAGATATTCTGGATTTAATGTGACACCTTACATGAAGGGGGTTGCTCAATCATATCATGGGACAGATTTCCCACACAGAGCTTTCTATTCATTCCAGCAAGAAACCATTCCAATGCCAATGCGCGGCGCCTTCGGCAGCTATACTGCACCGGGGTTAGTTGGTGGTGGTTATACAATGGGTCCAGGTAGGACTTCGGCAATTTGGTCGACAGCCCAACCAACTCTGTATTCTGCAAAAAATGAAGGGTGATAATATGACAATTAGAAAAAAAGATGATGTGATTAGGGATGTTAAGCGGTCCAGTATGAGGGCGGACGACATTGGAAAAATTTACGATTTTGTTTCAATCGTATCTAAAAAGTTTGGGAGCTTCATTAAGGCCGTTGCAGTCTTTGGCTCCTTTGCTAAGAAGAAAGAAAAGGATGCAAGCGATATTGACATTTTTGTAATTGTTGATGATTCTTTTGCTCCACTCGACAAGGCACTTTATCTTGCATTCCAATCTGAGATGACTCTAATTTCTAGAAAATATCCGAAATTCCATCTTAATACAATTACAATAAGTCAGTTCTGGGACTCGACTCGTCGTGGAGACCCACTCGCAATTCAAGTGTTGAGGGATGGAATTGCCTTGGTTGACTCTGGCTTCTTTTCCCCGCTTAAACGACTATTGATTCAGGGTAAAATTAAACCAACTACTGAAGCAATTAGTGCAACACTCTCTCGTGCATTCTTTAACTTGAATAGTTATGGCAATGCACTTCTTGGTGCGGCTAATGCCCTCTACTGGGCGACTGTTGAAGCGTCCCATGCGGGAATAATGAGGTATGGTAGAGTTCCAGGTTCTCCATGGGAAATCTCAACCCTCCTTAAAGAAACTCTCGTCAAAGACAAGGTGATAACCATTGAAGATGTGAAAATCTACGAAGAAGTTTTTGCTCTTGAAAAAGGAATGTCGAAGGGTGAAGTAACTTATGTGGACTCTAAGACTCTTGAAGACTTGCACGAAAAGGTTGTTGGTTTTGTAACTAAGATTGATTCATGGGTGAATGTTCAGAATATCAAAGATGTTGGGGTGCAAAGTAATGACGAAAAAAACCGAAGTTAAAAAACAAGAGAAAAGAGAAAAATTAACCAACGCTTCAATTGAGAAGGCAAAGAAGAGGCGCGAAGTTTTCCTGCGAGCAAAGACAAAGACGGCTGAAAGATTTTCGGCGGTTGCCCGACAAAAACTTGGAAACATGGTTAAGGGTGTTGCAATTATTGGGAGTCTTGCGAGAGGGGATTTTAGACCTGGTTCAGACATAGATGTTCTTGTAGTAATAGATGATACTCAAAGAGATGTTCCTGACGAGTTGAAAGAAAAAATTCTTGCAATGCTCAATGATATTGGTAAAAAAATTGATAAGAAAATGCAAGTCCAAATCCACACAATTACTGAACTGTTTCAATTTTCAAAGGACGGGGATAATATTGTCTACAATTTCTTGCGCCATATGAAAATTGTTTATGATGGTGGAATTCTCAAACCAATGCAGAAGCTCCTAAAATCCGGTGAGATTAAACCAACCAAAGAATCAGTTATGCGTTCAATGGAAGGTGCCGACTTCTATATGAAAAAAGTTCACCAATACGTTGAATGGATTATTGAGCGGTATTATAGGGCAATTACTTGGTCGAGTAATGCATTTATTATGAGTATGGGTTCTCACCCCGCATCTGTTCCGGAGATTCCACTTGTTTTGAAGCAATATTCAGACAAAGGGATTCTTCCGCAAGAAATTCCAATTATTGCTGCGGAAGTGATTAAAGTTCACAAAGCAGCCGAACATGGAGATGCGAAGCCAACTATTAAGGATATTCATGACCTTGAACCAAAAGTTGTTAAATTCCTTGATGCCCTTCGGAAAGAAATTGTGGGTTCAGTGGTTGAAGAAGGACTAAAAGGTACTGTTAAAGCGAAAATCAAGACTATGCCAAAGGTCATCTATGAATTTGCAAAAGGAAGGTGTTTTGCATGGCTACTCGATGATGGGGTTTATGTCGCATATTATGAGGGCTCAAAACTCAACAAAGTGTTTAAGTCTACAATCAAAGAAGGTAAGGTTTCCCCATTCAAACCAATTAATAATGAAAAATTATTCAAGGCGATGGAACTTAGTGAACTAAAACCACTGATTAATCAGCCATTGATTAAGATGATTTATTCGGCTCTGCCGGATGCAGTCAAAAAACCAGTCAAGAAGGTGGCAATTGAATATCCTGGTCGAGCTATGATTGATCTTGGACCACTCAAATAAACAAGTCCATAGTCTCTTGGTATTTTTTCCTTAAACTAGGGCTTACTTTGCAGTTTGGACAAGAAAAGTGTTCGAGTGGACTTAGTTTTTCTGGTTTCTCATCTTTTTCTCCCAATAGGAACTCTGAAAAGTACTTTGAGCAACAATCTGGATATCCAAATGCAATTCCGAGTGCATACACCCTCTCCTTGCCTCTGAGTTCATTGGCTTCATGATATTTTCGAATGCTTGATGCCTTTCCAAACAAAATGTCGCTCCGGCACCCCTGTTTTTTAATTTCAACACATAATCCCATGTCCTCTAGCAGGTGTTGAACTATTTCTTCTGGACCATCAAAACTATCTATTTTACTAACGGGTTTAATCCCTTCAGCCGTTACGAGAGCCAACATTGCCAATTTCTTATCAAATTTTGCCAGCTTTTCTAAGTCCTTCACTGCAGCTCTAATTACGCAACCCTTATAAATTTTCTAAAAACTCGTTGATAATGGATGACCCATCTGCAGCGAGGCTGTTTGACAGAGTATTTGTCTGTATGAAATGCCACGCTAAGCTCCGCACCGATGCTGATAAGGTTAGGGCTGGAAAAGCTAAGTGCAGGAAATGTGGTTATTCCGGTTTGAGAGCTAAAAAGCGTCTCAGAAAAGGTAAAGGCAAGTAGTCTTCACGAGGTAAACTAAATGATTCGTGCTTTTCATCCAAGAAAGTCCGCGTTTTACACACTCTTTGTACTGTTTGCAGTGCTCTTTTTTGAAGGGGATATAACTTCGGTTTTCCCAGCAGCACTCTTAATTCTTGCAGTTCACGGATTCGAGTCATTTTATCGCGCAGACATCAATAAAATCTATGGTAAAAACCACTACAAACCTCAAGAGAAACTATCTCTGTTCAGAATTTCTCTGTTATTGGCAATTCTTTCAATCGTTTCATCATTTTACTTCGAACTCCCCCCATGGTATGTGGCTTTGCCAATACTTGCAATACTCGGTACAAGCCTCTCACAAAGCTACCAATTTGTATCTGACTTTGTAGTTTCATTAGTTTTTCCTTTAATTATTATAATCCATTCCGGAGACTTGGTGACACTTGCTCCGGTTTACTGGTTTGTTTTCTTCCAAGAGCTGTCAATCCGTTCAACCTACCAATTGTCTCGACCATTTGGAATGGAAAATTACAATCTACCAAAAATATTGGGTCCTGAAGCGGCACTAGAGTTCATAACTGTTCTCGGAGTTCTTTCAGTACTCTGGCCAATTCTTATGGCTCGCTACGCACCCGGATTAGCTTTCTTTGTATTTTGTTCTTCAGCAATGGTTTTGACAACTTCAATTTATGCGCTTCGAGTTTCTCATATTGATAGGGCTCAAACCATAATGCAAACAGCATCTGCACTTTTCCTTGCAGGTCTTTTTATGACATTAATCTAATCTTTTAAACTCTGCAAAAAAACTCAACTATGAATATTATTGGAGGGGGACCTGTTGGACTCTGGGCTGCTAAGAAGCTTGCAGATGCTGGTTACAAAGTTACAGTTCATGAGGCTCATTCCAAAATAGGTGAACCTGAACACTGTACGGGACTCCTATCAAATGGTATTGATAAAATTCTTGAACCAGAAGTTGTTATACAATATATTGGTGGTGCTCGATTTTTTGCAGGAGATAAACAAGCAATTATTGAAAGAAAAAAAGTTGCAAAAGTTATTGACCGTGTTGAATTTGACAAACAGGTTTATGGTGAAGCCGTATCAAGTGGCGCAGAAGTTAAACTTAATAGTCATGTTAATTGGAAGAATTTCAAGGGCAACGTAATTGCTGCTGATGGTGCATTTGGAAGCACTCGAACTGACTTTAACCAGAAAACGTGTTTTCTTCCTGCAATGCAATTTGATATTCGCGAACGTCCAACGGAAAACTTTGTTGAACTTTGGTTTGAACCCTGGAACCCTGACTATTTTATTTGGGTGGTTCCTCGAGGAGACAGAATTAGAGTTGGGACTGCTGCAAAGGACTTGCGCCCACTAAAGAATTTTGTGATTAAACGATTCGGTCGATTTAGACTTAGGTCAAGATATGCTGGACTTGTTTTGACTTCAGGTCCTGTAAAAAAAACTGTTTTTGAACTAAAGGGTCGGCGAATATTCCTCGTTGGAGATTCCGCAGGTCAAGTTAAACCAACGACCGGCGGGGGTGTTATTATGGGTATGACTTGTGCTGAAAAACTTTCAGAGGCATTTGAGTCTGAAAATCCAAAATCATATGAAAAACTATGGAGGGCGGAGATTGGAAACGAGTTAAAGCTACAGAAACTTGCTCGTTGGGCAATGACTAGGAATTCAGCAGGATTCATTGATTTTTTGAGAAAGGCGAAATACACTCTTGAAGATTCTGGAGACATGGATTTTCAAATGCGAAGTCTGTCAAAGCTTATGGCCCCTGCTTTTTCACTCGGCCTTAGTGCATTATTTAATTCCCCCAAAAACCGAAAAGACTGCATTATTCCAAAATAAATTGTTAAAAACGGACTCTAATTTACAAAAAATAGCTCAAAAATGGGCAAAGTTTTATAAACTGAAAACACATCTTTATAATTGTGTTTAAAACTATTTGTATAGTTGATTACATATTTGGAGGGTTTTGAATGTCATTGGTGGTAGGAAGTCCGGAAGCGATAAAGAAGTGTAGTAAATGTGGTTCTACTCATATTAGTAAAGACACAGTGCGTGGTGAAATAGTCTGCATGGATTGCGGCTATGTTATTGAAGAAAACCTTATTGATTTCAGCCAGGAGTGGCGTGAATTTGATAGTGATGATGCTGGAGGACGCCGCAGGGCGGGTGCTCCAATAAGTCTATCGCGACACGATAAGGGTATTAGTACTGAGCTCGGTATGGGTTTTAGTGATATCTTCAAATTGGCCCCAAGACTACGACCGAAATTCCTCCGCCTAAAGAAATGGCAGCAACGAATTAGTACTGCCACTGAACGAAACCTAAAATACGCGTTGGCAGAATTGAAAAGATATACCAGCCAACTTAATTTGTCTCCCGGTGTTGAAGAAACTTCAGCATTAATTTACAGACGGGCAGTTGCAAAAGAATTAGTTAGAGGGAGAAGCATGGAAAGCGTAGTAGCATCTGCACTCTATGCGGCATGTCGAGAACATGGAACCCCTAGAACACTTGATGAAATTGCGGCAGTAGCTAATATTCCAAAACGAGAAATCGGAAGGACATACAGATTCCTCTCAAGACAACTGGGAATCCGAATCTTGCCGACTGACCCAGTGGACTATATCCCACGATTTGCGAGTAATCTCAAATTGTCTGGTAAGACGGTTACAAGGGCGCTTGAAATTCTAAGTAAAGCGAAGGAACTGGAACTTACTTCGGGAAGAGGTCCTACTGGTGTTGCGGCAGCAGTGCTCTATATTGCGGCTCAGCTCACGAGTGAAAAGAAGACTCAACGCGAAGTTGCCGAAGTTGCAGGTGTTACTGAAGTGACAATCCGAAACCGCTACAAGGAATTGGTCAAGAGCTTGAAGTTCAAGGAACTCGAAGAGAAACCCCTGGTTACTCCTACAACTAATTGAAAAGCCTTATTACAATAGGCTGGAGAGGTTAGTGTGGATAAGTTCGAGAAGGCCAAGGGTCTTGAAGAATCCGATAAAGTCAAGTATGAAGGCTTTTTCGGCTCTTCTCTATATTTTAAGGTTACGACTTCCAAAGACCATCAGGTAATTTTTAGAGTGACCAATAATAGGTGGATGTGCGACTGTGAATGGAGCGCCCTTCACAAAAATTACTGCTCTCACATTATGGCTTGTCGTCAATGGTTAATGAAACGGGAAAAAGAAGCGAGTGGTTTATAATTTTCTTTTGTGATGTGTTTTATGGGTAAAAGGGCATTCATAATACATTGTTGGGGTGGATTACCGTCTTCAAACTGGTACTTTTGGTTGGGGAAAAAACTGGAAGAAAAAGGGTACGTTGTTTCAATTCCTGAGATGCCCGATACTGAAAATCCAAAGATGGGTCCTTGGCTAAAAAAACTTTCAGAAATTATTGGTGATGTTGACAAAGACTGTTATTTTGTAGGTCATAGCCTCGGTTGTATAGCCATTATGCGATACTTGGAAACACTTAGTAAAAATAAAAGAGTTGGGGGTGCCGTTCTCGTTGCTGGATTTTCAAATGATTTAGGGCTAAAAGAAATAAAATCTTTTTTTAAAAGTCCGTTTCAATGGGAAAAAATAAAATCCCATTGCAATTTTGTTGCAATAAATTCAGACAATGACCCATTCGTTCCGTTGTCGGAAGGTCATATTTTGAGTAACAAATTGGGAGCTAAACTGATTAAACGACACAATATGGAACACTTCAGTGGGGGGCTAAAGGAATTACCAATTGCGTTAGATGCTTTACTTGAGATGAACGATAACATTAAAACCGAATAACTGAACTTAATTCTTGTTGCTGGGGTGGCAGAGTGGTTAATGCGCTAGCCTGCTAAGCTAGTCCCTCCGGGAGCATGGGTTCGAATCCCATCCCCAGCGCTCGACCTTTTCAAAAAAGGTCGATCAAAAGTTTAACCAAAAAAAGGTATCCGAACCTTTCTCATGACAATTTACAAGTTTTGATATTTTTGAGTTTCCCAGTCTGTAACTTTAATTGTTGCTTCGTCAATACTGTTTTGGTTCAAATAAGTTACATATTCATTCCACTCATCTTGCTTCTGTTTAATGAACTGTTTGAAATGATTGCCCATAAGATTTTTTAGAATAGTGCCTTTGCGAGCCATCTGAATTGATTCACCCAAATTACGAGGCAGGGTCTTAATGCCATGTTTTTCCAGTTGGTTATTTGTCATATTGTACAAATTGAAATCTACAGGATTTGGAGGTGTGATGGCTTCGTTTATGCCTTTCATACCCGCATCTATTATGGCGGCTAATGCCAGATAAATATTGATTAGATTGTCTACACTTCTGACTTCGAAGCGATTAATTTTTTCATTGTGACCTGGTACTCTAATAAGGGCGGACCTGTTGGCATAGCCCCATGCTACATAGACGGGTGCTTCATGGTGAGGTACCAATCTCTTGTAAGAATTGACAGTGCTATTCAGAACTAAAGAAATTTCCTCGGCGTGTTGAAGAACTCCCGCAATAAAATGTGTTCCAGTTTCTGAGATTTTACCATTACCTTGGAAAAGATTCTGTCCGTCTTGCCATACGCTGAGGTGCAAGTGATTTCCATTGCCTGCCTCTCCAAAGAAAGGTTTAGGCATAAAAGTTATGGGGTGGCCATGGGCTTTGAAAAACTGACTTACTAAAAATTTGTAGAAAAAGAATTCATCCGCTTTGATTGGTAAGGTTCCTTTATCAATTGAAAGTTCGTGTTGACCTTTACCTACTTCGTGGTGTTCTAAATAGGCGGGGATGCCTATTCGATTCAGAAAATTTAAGAGCTCTGTCTTTTCACTTTTAAGGCTGTCGTGGGGGGCAGGGGCCATATAATTACCAGTGCGATGTTTATCGAGAACATAAAATTCACTTTCATAACCCATGTCAACTCTGATTTTGTGTTTGCTGAGTACTTGTTCAAGTATAGTACGTCCATAAAGAGGAAGCTTGGTTCCATTTTGCCATACGTCACAGAGACCAAAATTGAATCCTTCTGAAGAACCATTAAAACTAACTAGTTTTGGCGGGTGAAGTGGGCGGGCAGTTAAATCAGAATTTTCTATGGGAGCGTATCCTACTGACGAACCATCAAAACCAAAACCTCTTCTAAATAGTTCTCGGGGCTTGGTATAAAATGTTCTCACTTTTAGTTGTCCATTAGGATTTACAAAACCTAGAACGGACATATCGGTTTTATTGGGGTCTCGCATACTTTTTCACACACCAATCACATATATGCTTTAGGTGAAATTTTCAGAACATTTGGTTACTTTTATTAATGTATAACCGTACAAATGTTTATGAAATCTATTCAAATACAGGATGAAACTAAACACATGATTGACAAACTCGATTATAAATTAATTGGACACTTGATAAATGATGCCAAAGCGTCCTATCGAAAGTTGGCCAAAGCTACGGGAGCATCTGCATCCACCGTTTTATCACGTATTAAGAAACTTGAAGACGCTGGAATAATTCGAGGATACACCACAGATATTGACTATGAAAAATTAGGGTATGACCTAACTGCAGTTGTGGACTTGACTATTTCTCAAGGTAAATTAACGGAAGTTGAAACCCGCGTATCTAAATTCAAGAATGTGATTGCAGTCTATGATGTAACGGGGGATAAGGATTCTATTGTAATAGCTAAATTTCAAAATAGACAGGAATTAAATCACTTCATCAAAACCATACTTAAAATACAATATGTTGAACGCACAAATACCAAAGTGGTGTTGAATACTGTTAAAGAAAAATTCAACATTTTTTGATATAATCCACAACTGTTTTATTCACTTGTTTTCTTGTTTGAGGTGTCAGTTATATCTACAAAAAAACTCGTCAAAAAGTTCAATGGCTTGACTGCTGTTAATGGGGTAGACCTGTCAATTGAAGAAGGTGAGATTTTTGGTCTCCTTGGCCCTAATGGTGCTGGAAAAACTACGACCATCTCAATGCTCTGTACAATCCTAAAGCCAACATCAGGCACGGCTACAGTGAATGGATATGATGTTATTTCTGACCAAGAAGCCGTTAGGAAATCAATTGGTATTGCATTTCAAGACCCCAGCCTGGACCATAAATTGACTGGTAGGGAAAACCTTCGTGTTCACATGGGACTTTATGGAGTTCCTAAAGATGAACGAAAAAAACGAATGGAAGAAGTTCTCAAGTTGGTTCAACTTACGAATCGAGCAGATGAACCCACCCAAAATTATTCGGGCGGTATGAAGCGACGTCTTGAGATTGCCCGTTCACTTTTACATTATCCTAAAGTTCTCTTTCTTGATGAGCCCACACTCGGACTCGACCCACAGACCCGCCGACACTTGTGGGAATATATTCAAAATCTCGCAAAGAAAGAAAAAATTACAATTCTCTTGACCACACACTATATGGAAGAAGCCGATCTGCTTTGCAATCGAATTGCAATTATTGATGAGGGTAAGATTGTTGTGATTGGAACTCCTGATGAACTTAAGGAAAAAGTCGGTGGCGATACTATTCGAATCAAATGCGGTAATCCGAAAAAACTCGCATCAAGCGTTAAAGGCAAGGTTCAGAAAGACGAAGTATTAATTGTTACAGATAAAGCTGAAAAACTGCTTCCCAAAATATTCAAGACTGCAGACACAAAAGGAATTGAAATCTTTTCTGCGAGAATTGACCGGCCAAGTCTTGAAGACGTATTTCTCAAATTCACTGGAAAAGAAATGCGCAGAGAAACAGGTTCTTTCAAGGACATAATGAAGAGGAGGATGCGAAGTAGATGATTAATCCCGAGGCAATTTACTGGATTTGGTACAGGGAAGTCCTGAGATTTTGGAGGACTAAGAGCCGATTATTTAGTTCAATTGCACAGCCGCTCATGTTGCTGGCCTTCCTTGGTGGTGGCCTGAGTTTTATGAAAGTTGGCGGTGCTAGTTATCAAGTGTTTATGTTTCCTGGAATTCTGTGTATGTCTCTTCTAACAGTTTCCGTAATGTCTGGAATTTCTGTAATTTGGGATAAGGAATTTGGATTTCTCAAAGAAATCCTTGTATCTCCAATATCTCGATTATCCATGTTTATTGGTAAAGCCCTTGGGGGTGCGAGTTCTGCAATGCTATCATCAATTCTTATACTAACATTAGCTCCATTATTGGGAGTCAAACTCAGTTTGATTATGATTCTTCAATCACTCGTGATTATGTTTTTGGTTGCAATTGGATTTGTCAGTCTTGGACTTATCATCGCATCATTCTTGGACAGTTTTGAAGGATTTGGTATGATAATGAATTTTTTAGTTATGCCTTTATTTTTCTTGAGCGGCGCCCTCTTCCCACTTGAACAAGTTCCTGCATGGCTCAAAACCATATCAATGCTTGACCCAGTCACATATGGTGTTGATGCGTTGCGTACAATAATTCTTGGTGAGTCAGTTTTCCCGATGCAAATGAACCTAACGGTTTTGATTTCTTTTGCAATTGTTATGTTCACAATTGGAACTTGGACATTCAATCGCCAAGAATAATAAAAAATTACAGGTCACAAATAAAATGCGCAGTCCAAGGACCTTCTTTAACCCACAACTCGTGCCAAGTGACTGCTTTAATCTCATCAATTACTTCTGCCGGCCCGCCCCGCAAAAGAACAGTTAGTCCTCCACCTTCTTTAACCACTTTGACCTCAGCGACATAAAATTCTTCTCCGCTTTGAAAATAAACAACTTCTTCCAAGACCCCCATTAGCATGGTGGGGAAATCTCCAACAACTCGTATTTCGCGTTGGTCCTTGAGTTCAATATTTTTTGCTACTGCACTCGTAACTGCCTTTACACTTTCTTCAATAATTTTTTCAAAACTATCTGCCTCAACTATAACTTCGAGGTCTGAGATGTGGTCCAAGAACTTGTACACATTTCAAGATGTCTCAGTGAATTAAAGAATTAGCGGCGAATCAATTTGAAGAAAAATCCAACAGTTTTTGCAGCAATTTTCACTGGGAAAAATACCACTGATAGAAATGCTCCTGCAGAATAGCCTACTGTGAGTGCTACTGCGACTATCAAAAGGGTGAGAATACTGAATGATTTTTGTGCGGCGAATCCATAGACTAGAGGAACTACAAATGTGATGAATGCAACTGGCAATATTTTTAGAAAAAATGTAAATCCTCCAAAGAAAAACCCAACCACGATTCCTGCGGCGGCAACTGCAAAGTAATGCACTGAAACGTAAATTCCAAAAACTAATGCCAAAGCAACCATTAATACGAAGTCAATCACAAGAATTATTCGTAGACAACCTTATATGCGTTATCTGAATTCATGAAAATTCCAAGAACTCAAACTGCCGGGGGCAGGATTTGAACCTGCGTACCTACTAAGGATCAGATTTTGAGTCTGACGCGTTTTCCGGGCTCCGCCACCCCGGCAAGTGACATTAGTTACCCACGGTTTACGTTTTTAATAATTCCTAAACCCTTTACTGGTCTTTGTATTCTTCTACATCATTGCTGAGAATTTCAACTTTTACCTTTGCGGCATCCAAGAGTTTCAAACTCTCACTACCTCGGTGATACTTTTTCTGACAAACTATTCGTTTTATTCCCGCATTAATCAACATCTTTGCACAAGTGTAGCAAGGAGCCAACTTGCAGTACATTGTTGCCCCGTCAATTGAAATTCCTTTCTTAGCTGCAAGAGCTACTGCATTAACTTCGGCATGATTTGTCCTCATACAATGCTGTGAAGTTGACCCGTCTTCATGGGTAATTGATTTCATCAGGTGTCCCGCATCATCACAATGCGGCATGCCCACAGGGCTTCCAACATAACCCGTAGTCAGGATTACTTTATCCTTCACTAAAATTACGGCAGTTTTTCCTCTGTCACATGTGGCCCGCTTCGAGACAGCATCAACAATCCCCATAAAATACTCATCCCATCCTGGTCTCTTATCCGTCATGACTTGATAACTCACCAAGTCTTTTATGTTTAACTTTTTTTAATCCCATTTTGGTCGAGCTTTTTTTGAAAAAGCTCGAGTGGGTCCGGAGGGAATCGAACCCTCGACTACTGGGTTAAAAGCCCAGCGCTCTACCGGACTAAGCTACGGACCCGGCTTTATTATTCCTCATGTTTATTTTATATGTCTTGCCTAGTGCACAAATACTTTTAATTGGTGCGACTTTCGGGTTATGTGGTAATAAAGTCACTGGGCAGTACTTGGAATTTCCTCAAGAAAACAGAGGTAATTGTTGTATTGTTGATTTTTAGTTCAGTTCTAATGGGCACTAATATGCTCGTGACAAGAGCAATTTCCAATCTATCATCTTCAGATACATTTGAGACGACTGGCGGTCCAGTTGCAAGAGGATTTATTATGTCTTACTGCCCCTACGGACTGCAATTCTTGAAGGCATATATTCCGGTGATTGAGCTACTTGGAAATGACGCCGACGTAATTGTTAACTTCGTGAGCTACGCAATGCATGACAAAAAAGAACTCGATGAAAACAATGTTATGTACTGTCTTCAGACCGAACAAAACACAAAATTCACCACATACTTGAGGTGCTTTGTTGAGTCCGAAAACTCAGACAGTTGCATTGAATCAACAGGAGTTAATTCAGAAGCACTCGACACCTGTGTGGCAAGCCTTGATGCAGAATACAGAATTACTGAACTATACAACGATAGGTCAACGTGGAGCGGTGGAAGATTTCCACAATACGGCGTTGATAAAGATTTGAACACTCAATACGGTGTACAAGGTTCTCCAACATTTGTTTTAAATGGTAAGCAGGTTTCCGTTCCACGAGTTGCAGAATCGATTAAACAGGCAATTTGTGCGGAGTTTGATACGCCCCCTGTGGCATGTAATACGGTGCTAAGCACTGCATCTGAACAGCCGAGCTTTGGTCCAATTGGTCAGGGCGGTGCACCGACTGCCGATACTCAGTGCGGATAAGCTTAACACCGATAACTTTTTTAAACACCGAACTTTATTCAGAACATGGTAAGCAAGAAAAAGTCTTTTTCTGCAAGTGTACTTGGGTTATTGAAGAGAAATGAAGTACTCACCGCACTACTCATCCTTAATGTGGTTTTAGTGGCAAGTAATCTCTACATGACTCGTGCATTGCCCGTAGCCGATATTGTGGCCGCTCCAGAAATGCAGCCACAGGTTCAGTCAAAGACACAGCCCAAAGCACAGCCAGCACCTGCACCAACTATTGCTGTAAGTTCTGACGATGACCCTTCCAAGGGTTCACCAGATGCGCCATTGACCCTTATTGAGTTTGGCGATTATGGATGCGGTTATTGTGGTCGTTTCTACACAGAAACCCTGCCCTTAATTGTTGAAAACTATGTTAATACTGGTAAAGTTAGATATGTTTACAGAGATTTTCTACGAGGGAATTCGAAGGCTGCTGAAGCCTCTGAGTGCGCTGATGACCAGGGTAAGTTCTGGGAATATCATGAAATCTTGTTTAAGAGGTCCTCTGACTGGCGTTCAAAGGGAATAGATGCCTTCAAGGACTATGCTTCAGAACTCGAGTTAAACACTGAAACTTTCAACAGCTGCCTTGACTCTGGTGAAAAACTCGCTGAAGCTCAGAAAGACACTAATGATGGCTCTTCTTACGGAGTGAGCGGAACCCCAACTTTCTTCATAAATGGTTTCAAATTCGTTGGAGCTCAGCCCTATGAGAACTTTCAAGCTGCAATTGAACAGGTATTGGCTCAATAAACCTGTTAACGGCGGGAGTTTTCCTTTATTTTTAAAGAAACCTTTTTAAACAACGAAATTGCACCAAAATAGTGCAGCTCACTAACCATTTCAACAGCAGTAGTTATTATTCCCTCAATTTTGAGGTCATTGGAGGCGTTTGTGTATGAAAAAAGCGATTTCCCAATTATCTAAGGCATTCTTTGATGAATATGGGGTCGCGAGGCATCACATTGATTCTTTTAACATATTTTTGAATGAAGGTATGCAACGAGTTATTTACGAAGTTGAGGCGATGGAACCCCTAATTGTTCCATCTGGATTTGATGCTTATAGACTCGTTTTTGGAAAGCTCAGAATTCTCCATCCTGTTGTGAAAGAAGCAGATGGTTCATCCAGTCTTCTTTACCCAATGGAAGCAAGAATTCGAAATCTAACTTACTCAGCTCCTATTCAATTAGAAGTTATTCCAGAAAGGGACGGTTCAAAGGGTGAGCCTGTTTGGGCAGATATTGGTGCACTTCCAATAATGGTCAAGAGTGATAAGTGCCTCCTTCACGGATTGAGTTCTGAAGAGTTGGTTGAAGTGGGAGAAGACCCATACGACCCAGGTGGTTACTTTATTATTAGTGGTACTGAGCGAGTGCTCATGAGTATTGAAGACTTAGTTCCAAATGTTCCACTACTCGAAATTCCTCGTTCAGGAACTGCAGAGGAAATTGCAAGATTATTCAGTGAAGTTCCAGGTTTCAGAATTCCACACTTATTCGAACGAAGAAGTGATGGAGTAATTTATGTATCTTGGGCCAGGGTTCCAAAAATCCCACTCGCAATTGTACTAAAAGCACTTGGTTTGGAGACAGACAAAGAGATTGTAGAAATGATTTCTGAGAATCCGAAATTTGTGGAAGATATTATGGTCAATATTGAAATGCTTGAAGAGATTGAAACTCAAGATGATGCGCTCGATGCAATTGGAAAGAAACTCAAGATTGGTCAAGGAACCGAATACCGAGTTGAACGCTCAGCATATCTCATGGATAATTATCTCTTGCCTCATATTGGTAAAGGTAAGAAACTTCGACCAGACAAAGCCATGTTTGTTGGCTCTGTTGCAGAGAGGCTAATGAATTTCCATCATGGAAATCTGCCAGCCGACGACAAAGACCATTATGGTAATAAGCGACTCAAACTTGCCGGAGAATTAATGGAGCAGCTGTTTAGGGCGGCTTTCAAGACTCTCGCAAATGATATGAAATACAGCTTTGAGCGCATTGTTAAACGGGGGCGCGAACCAAGCCCAGTTACAATTATTCGTTCACAACTCCTAACTAGCAGAATCAGTAGTGCAATGGCAACTGGATACTGGATTGGTGGGAGGTCTGGTGTTGCTCAACATCTTCAGAGACTAAATTTCTTTGATACAATGAGTCACCTGAGAAGAGTTATGAGTCCTCTTGCAAGCGGCCAGCCGCATTTTGAAGCAAGAGAACTCCACCCAACACATTGGGGAAAGCTTTGTGTTGCTGAAACGCCAGAAGGTTCAAATATTGGTTTGAGAAAGAATCTTGCATTATTTGCAAAACTCAGTTATAATACACCCTCAGATTCTGTTGGCAAGCATCTGAAGAAAGTTTTGGAGGAAACAACAAGTGGTAGACGTAATGCTTAATGGGCGGGTCATGGCCCGTGTTGAAGTGGCTCAAGCTAGACGTATCATTAAGAAGATGGTTGACTTGAGGCGAAAAGGCAAGATTCATCCAGAAGTTACGATTGCCTTCATTGAAGAAAGAAACGAAATCCGTATTGATACTCGAGAGGGTCGTGTTTTGAGACCGCTGATTATTGTTAAGCGCGGAGTTCCTCAACTCAAAGATGAGGATATCAAAAAACTTGAAAAAGGAAGTTTCACTTGGAAAGACCTAATTAAACATGCTAAAATTGAATTCCTCGATGCTGAGGAGGAAGAAGGTGCATTAATTGCTGTTGATGCAAAAGACTTAACCAGTAAACATACTCACTTGGAAATTCACCCAATTACACTTCTCGGTGTTCCTGGTTCACTTATCCCCTATGCAAATTACTCGAGGGGAGACCGTGTTAACTATGGTACGAGTAAGGGTGTAAAACAAGGCGTCGGTATCTATTCACTAAATTATCCTATTCGTTTCGATACATTCACCAATATCCTTCACTATCCTCAGACACCAATTATTCGCACAAAACTCCATGATATATTGGGATTTGACCACCATCCTGCTGGACAGAACTTTACTGTTGCTATGATGGTTTGGGAAGGTTTCAATATGGAGGACGGAATGGTATTCAACCAAGCCAGCTTGGAAAGGGCACTAGCTCGAAGTACTTATTTTAGACCATACCTGACTGTTGAAAACAGATACCCTGGAGGTCAAGAGGACCGAATTGAATTCCCGGGGAAAGATGTAACAGGATTTAGTGAAGACACAGATTATTCTAATCTTGATGAGGATGGAATTGTTCATCCAGAAACATGGGCTGCGAGTGATGCAGTTTTAGTTGGAAAAACTTCACCACCAAGATTCCTTGGTGCAATGAGCATTTTCAGAATGGGTGTAGAATCCCGTAGAGATACTAGTGAAAGAGTTAGACACGATGAGCGTGGATGGATTGATTCAATTGTAGTTTCAGAAAATATTGATGGGCGAAAACTAGTAAATGTTAAAGTTCGTGAAGACAGGGTTTCTGAAATTGGAGACAAGTTTTCATCTCGCCACGGGCAGAAGGGAGTTATTGGTATGGTTGTTCCCCAAGAGGATATGCCATTCACTGAAAGCGGAATAATTCCTGATATGCTAACTAATCCACATGGTATTCCAAGTCGTATGACGTTTAACCAGTTGATTGAAATTATGGCGGGTAAAGCCGGTTCTCTCGAAGGTTCAACACTCGATGGAACTCCATTTGAAGGAGACCCAATTGAAGAAGCTCGACGAATTCTAATTAAACATGGTATGAAACCGTCCGGAAAAGAAAAAATGTATGATGGTCGTACTGGAAAAGCCTATGAAGTTGAAATTTTCACTGGTGTAATTTATTATCACAAAGTTCGCCACATGGTGGCAAACAAGATTCATGCACGTGCAAGAGGACCTGTTCAGATGCTTACTCGACAGCCTACTGAAGGTAGGAGTAAGCTTGGAGGTCTCAGAATGGGAGAGATGGAAAAGGATGCACTCGTTTCACATGGTGCATCTCTATTGCTCCATGAAAGATTTGGTTCCGATAAAACACGTGTTCCTGTGTGTCTTAAGTGTGGACTCACTGCAACCCATGATTTCGTAAAGGACAGGTCATACTGCCCTGTTTGCGGAAGCGAAGAAATTGAATGGGTTGAAGTCAGCTACGCCTTCCACATCTTATTGCAAGAATTGATTTCATTGGGAATCTATCCAAAAATTACATTGCGCGACAAAGGGTGAAAATGAATGGAAAATATAATCCGTAAGGAAATAGGTGGGATTACATTTGGGATGTTTAGTCC
>JAAOXX010000021.1 GCA_018221025.1 Candidatus Altarchaeota archaeon
CACTTTTTTGCGCCATTCATTCACAGTTTTTCATTCACAACTATCAAATCACTGATTTTCACAAATTATACTGAAGTGCATCAGATCGTTACATTAGAAAACCAAGGCATTCAATTAAACTTCAAACTGTGTCAAACGGTGTTTAGCCACGATTTAACCGTGAAAAACGCGTAGTTCAACTATGACGCTCAATTAAAAGGGAGAGTGGGTGTTATCCATAAATTGGATGAAAATGAAGGGATTTAGTCACATTTTCAGATGCTTCACCATGGAATTAACTGATTATGGTAATACTCAAACGTGTGTTCATTAACATCTATGAATAAAGTTGATTAGAGGAAATTTAAACGAACCTCCTTTAATTCAGTTTTAATTCAACCCATGATGTGTATTATGGCTTCGGCCACATCTTTGTGTTCTTTGAGGGCATTTTCAGCTTCTTCTTTCGTACAGTTCGTCTTTTCCATAATAAGCTTTAAATCCTCACCTGAACTGTCTTTTAATAGGTTGTATGTCCCCAAAACCTGAAAGACTACATTACCCATCATGTTGGCCTCTACCACTTGTGGGTTTTCAAACTCCCATACCTCATCTTCAAATTCAAAAGTAACACGTGTAGGGGAGAGTTGTTTTGTCTTAAGTTGTTTAGCTAAAGCTCGCATGTCCATAAGAATAAAAAAAAGGGGGAGTTTAAAGGTCTACTGCCTTCAAAGTCTTTCTTCCGTTTCCAGAAGCCCGTTCGGCAGCTTTGCCAAGGTACCAATCTACTAGCTGATCAAGAGCAGCATAGAAATCACCACTTACTCTGAGGTTTTTTCGCTTTGCGAATTCTCTAACTTCAGTTTTCTTAATGTATGCCATAACCCCAAAAAACGCGGGGAAATATATGCTTTTCCGTTATGTTTTTATACCCTTAATTCACCTTCTCGAGTGGTCAAAACATCTCATCCTTGGAAAAAGGTCAGGGGTCGCAAGAGTAGATGGAAATGGAGAAAAAAGAAAATGCGACGCCTTCAGAGACTTAGACGTAAAATGAAGAAGTAGTTTTAGGATTGAGGTGACCATTCAACTTGTTTTTCTTTAGCCAGCTCTCGTAAGACTGAAGTTGCATAGCTTCCCTTGGGTAAGAAGAAACGCAAAATACCTTTTGAAAAAGATAGTCCAGTTAATGGTACAACTAGTGCGCGTCTCTTTCCATCACCTGGAAAATCCAATACTGTTAATTGTTCATGATTGAGTACACGTTTCTCGATTTCGCCTTGAAGGCCACTCAAGGGTTTAAGTTTCTTACCAAAGATTGGACCAGTTGGTCCGTAACGAGAAACTAGGTCTCCTTCTTGTTCAGTCAAGTTAGTTAGTCTTTCACTCAAAACCTTATTGAATAAGTATGAACCATACGCGTCTTCCATCAACTGGAAGAATTTACGAGTGAGTGGAATGCGGTGACTTTTCATTAATTTGATGGCTTCTTGTTTGTTTTTGTGAATCAAGTGCTCCCCAATTATATGGTTGGATGTGCTAAACCGTTGAGGGCCGAAAAAGTTAGGGATTCCTTTTTGGGAAATAATCTCAAGTGTTTCTTTGAAAAGTTTTAGGTTGTCTGTTTCAATTCCTAAATTGAACCAATTGCCAAGTAAGTTCCCCCTTTTCAATTTCTTGTCCGATTTTTTAGTAAACAGAATTTGAAAATTCCTACCAGATAGGGGGAGTTCACCTGGAGAGGAAACCCATTGGAGGGTTCTCGCCTTCCTGTCTTTCAGTCCAGAGTATCCCACGTCTCGAATACCCACGCCTCCGTATTCCGCAATTTCTCTAATGATGTGTAGAGTATTTCGGTAGTATTTTTCCAGAAGCCCCCAATTATGTGTCCCTTCACCAGTCGGAAAAAACTTTGGTACTTCAAAAACCTCAAATGATGTAACCTTGATACCCACTCCTTTTGTATCTGTTAGAAACCCCTTAGTCCCCGGAACCTTATTCAAATCCACAGGAAATGTAGGGCAAGAGATATTAAGCTATGTCTATCTGGCTCATGTGAAGGCCTATCACGAAGCCCTGAAAAAAGACGTCAGCAAGGCTTATGGTGTTGCAGAGAAGGCACGGGCCAAGATGTTGGACCCTTCTAGCAAAGTTGAAATTCTAACGGCAAATGAGTTAGCGGGTCGTGTTGAAAGTCTAGTCAGTATTGCAATACCCGAACTGGTTGGTTCTGGGGTTCGGGCAAGAATCCTTGAACTCGAAGAAAAGTTAGGAAAGGGTAATGAAGAAATTGGATTCATAATTGCAGAAGACACCGCCAAAGGAAGATTTCATAAATTCGCATCGACTGAAGCAGCAATTGAAGCAGGTATGAGAATGGGAACTGCATACTGGACTCTCGGTGTTACAACCGCCCCCCTTGAGGGACTCACACATGTCAAACTCAAGAAACGAATGGAAGGGGGACAGTATCTTGCAATATATTTTTCAGGACCAATAAGGAGTGCAGGAGGAACAACCAACGCTATGATTGTAATGTTGGCGGATTTCTTGAGGAAAAAATTTGGGATCAAAGCATATGACCCAACACCACAAGAAATTGAGCGTTATTTCTTGGAAATTGAATCTTATCATGGGAGAGTAACTCGATTACAATATATGCCGAGTGCAGACGAAATCAAATTTATGGTAAAAAATATTCCAGTTGAAGTTAGTGGAGAAGCAACGGAACGAATTGAAGTCTTGGCATACAAAGACCTTCCGCGCGTTGAAACTAATAGAATACGTGGAGGTATGGTTTTGACAATGAGTATGATTGCCCTCAAGGCAAAAAAGCTCTTGAAAAGAATGAAACATTTTGGAGAAAAGTATGAACTGATGAGTTGGGGGTGGCTTTCTGTTTTGCTTGAAAAAAAGAAAGAAGCAATTACAGATGAAAAAACTGCAATATACATTGCTGAAATTCCAGGGGGGCGACCCGTATTTGGATATCCGGGAAGAGAGGGGGGTTTTCGATTACGGTATGGGAGGTCACGAAATACTGGATTTGCGGCCGTGGGGATACATCCCGCATCAATGATTATTCTCGATGGTTTTATTGCCGTTGGAACTCAACTAAAAACGGAGCTTCCGGGAAAAGCCGCAGCAGTATCACCAGTAGACTCAATTGAAGGTCCAATTGTTAGATTAAAGAATGGTAGTGTAATCAGAGTAAATAGTGAAACTCAGGCACGACAAGTGAGGCGTGATGTTGAAAAAGTCTTGTACAATGGCGACATTCTAATTGGGTATGGTGAATTCTTAACCAATGGGCAAGGGCTAAAGGAACCAGCATGGTGTGAGGAGTGGTGGATAAAGGAAGCCGGCGAAAAAACGAAAAAACCAATTAAACAAAGTCCCAGCTTTGAGGAGGCACTTCAAATAAGTAAAGACTTGAAGATTCCATTGCATCCAAAATACACTCATTTTTGGGAATCATTGACTGGTAAAGATGTGAAAAAACTCCAAGAACACCTTGGTAAACTAGAAGAAGTAAAGGATATTCTTGAACGATTGGGCGCAGAACACATCGTTGAAGAAGACAAAATTATACTGAAAGAAATGGATAAAGAGGTGCTTGAAACACTCCTGAAGAAGAAAATTGGAAAAGTCTCAAAAAAGGGAATTGATACAATAAATTCAGTTTCACCCGTTAAAATAAAGAAGAAGGCGGGGCAGTATGTTGGAACTCGTATGGGTCGGCCTGAAAAGGCTGAAAGGCGTTTATTGACAGGGAAGCCCCATGTACTATTTCCAGCAGGAAGAATGGAAAGGATGAGAAATATTGTTGAGTCTTTGAAAACTAACTTAACTGCGGAACTCGCTCTAAAGGTGTGTCCCGAGTGTAGGCGCAAAACATACTATATTTTGTGTGATAAGTGTGGTGTTGAAACCAAACAGCAGAGTCTCTGTGTAAAGTGTGGTGTTGCAACAACAAGCAAGGAACATTGTGGTATTAGAACTAAAAATAACTCATATACACGAATTTCGGAAAACTTGGAAAAACTTGCGGAAAAACTCAAAGTCCAACTACCACCCCTAATCAAGGGAGTGAGGGGACTTAGCTCTAAAACCAAAATCCCTGAGAGACTTGAAAAAGGAATTTTAAGGGCAAAATATGACTTGTTCGTCAATAAAGATGGTACAGTTAGAGTCGATGCAACTGATATGCCCCTATCTCATTTCAAGCCAGAAGAAGTTGAAGTAAGTGTTAAACGACTAAAGGAATTGGGCTATACTAAGGACTCTAGTGGGAAAGAATTGACTAAGAAAAATCAGATTCTGGAACTGAAACCCCAAGACATTCTCCTTAGTGATAATGAATATTTTTCATCATCAGATTATCTAATTAGAACATCCCAATTTGTTGATGAATTATTGGAAAAATTTTATGGACTCGAACCCTTTTACAATCTCAAAACAAGAGATGACCTAGTTGGACAAACAGTAATTGGGCTCGCACCCCACACTTCCGCGGGAATAATTGCAAGAGTAATTGGATTTTCAAAGGTGCGGTCCGGGTATGCCCATCCCGCATGGCATGCCGCTAAAAAACGAAATTGTGATGGTGATGAAGATTCCGTAATTTTACTACTGGATGC
>JAAOXX010000022.1 GCA_018221025.1 Candidatus Altarchaeota archaeon
ATGCGGGTAGTGGGTCGCTTAATGATAAAATATCGAAGTTCCGAGTTTCGAACAAAGATCCGAGGAATCCAATTGGTGCAGTTTTTCGAATAAAATGCATTATATCACCAAATGCAAAGTATTTACAGGTTATACCTGATTCATATTCTGTAATTGGTTTTGCGTCCCCCTCAATTACAATATCCCTGTAAATTTTAGGAAAATCGACTCCGGATTTAACCGCAAGTGCAAGTGAACCCCACCACCGCGGATTGACTTCAAATAAAACAGGCCCCTCATCTGTGAGTGCAAACTCAACCATTGCAACACCATTCCACTTCGCTTTTTTCATAAGCTTCTTTGCAAGCTCCTTAGTCTTGTTATACTTCACTGAAACCCTCATTGTACTTGGTCCACCACTCACTGGATACTCTCGTATTCGTTGATGTTGAAACAATGCGCGTAGTTTCCCTTTATTGTAGAGCAACTCGACTCCAACTGTTCCTTTCTTTTTGATGACCTCTTGAACCAAAATGACTTTGTATTGCTCTAGAATTTTTGGAAGAACTTTTTTCATTTCCCATTTACTTTTTACAACTCGTCCACCACGGCTTCCGGAACTCTTGGCCGGCTTAATATAAACTGGATAATCGAAATCGTCTTGGTACTCGTGTATTACTATGGTTTTTGGAACGGGAATCCCGACTTTTTTTGCAAACTTAATAGTTTCAGACTTATCCCTAAATCTATTCCAGTTTGCTTTTGTTGGTAAAAGTGCATTTTTTAATTTCTTTTTTATTCCAAACTCGTTGGCTTCATCAGTTACTAAAAACGCTACATCAAATTTATCCAGTCCCAATTCACTGTAATTTTCAAATACTTGTTTTTTATCTGTAAACTTTGAAAAAAATCCAGTTGAAAAATGAGCTCTACCAAATGCAGTCACGTAGTCATCTTTCATTGAACGAATAATACTCAGTGCGTGCCTCAGTTCAGCATCTGTAACACCTACACTAACCACACGAAGTGACGGCACTGAACATTAATAAAAACTCTTTTTAACAGAAGGGGCTTCGCCCCTTTCTAAACCCCGTTATACGGGGAAACCCCTCTCTACAGGGAAACCTTACTCAACAGATTTTCACATACTAATAAAAACTCTTTTTAACATGGGTGAATTCGTAGAATGTGGATGATTTGATTAAACGAAGGGTTGAACGACTCAATGCGCTTCTCAAGGATGGCGTGAACCCCTTTGAAGAGGTTAGGTTTGAACGCTCAACAACATCGACCAGTTTACTATCTCAGTTTGAAAAATTATCTCCGGGTGAAGAAACAAATAAATCGTCTAAAATTGCAGGTCGAATTATGTCTATTCGAGTCCACGGAGGTGTTGCGTTTGTTGACCTATCAGACTACTCTGGAAAAATTCAGTTGATGTTTAGAAAGGATACTAACAAAAAAACATTCGATTTTCTAGAAAAATACCTTGATGAAGGTGACCTAATCGGTGTTGACGGAACTATTCTAAAAACAAAACGCGGCCAATTGAGCCTACTTATCTCTGAGGCAAAGCTCCTATCGAAAGCACTCCGACCCCTGCCAAGTGAATGGTACGGTCTAAAAAATGTGGAGACTCGATACCGACAGCGCTACTTGGATTTGAATATGAACACAAGCGTTCGCAAAGGTTTTGCTACGGTAACGCGTCTTGTTAATGGAATGAGAAACTACTTGGTTTCGGAAGAATTTCTGGAAGTGAATACGCCAATCCTTCAACCAATTTATGGAGGCGCATTTGCTAAACCATTCAAAACACATCATAATTACTTGAAGCAGGATATGTTCCTTAGAATCGCACCCGAACTATATCTTAAAAAACTCATTGTCGGTGGATTTGAACGGGTCTTTGAAGTAGCATCCTGCTTCCGAAATGAATCTGTTGATAGTACTCACAATCCCGAATTTATTCAAATTGAAGCATATCAAGCCTATGTAAATTATGAAGACATGATGGTCTTAATTGAAAATATGATTTCTTCCGCAGTAAAAGAAGCTACAGGAAAAATGAAGCTCACATATCAGGGAACTGAGATTGATTTTACTCCCCCTTGGAAACGAGTTAAAATTGGAGATGCATTGAAGTCTGCTGGCATTGACGTTGACAAACTAAGCGATAAAGACCTGATTAAGAAAGCGAAAGACAAAGGGCTGAGTGTTCATAGAGTTGGAGACGCAATTGAAGAGTTATTTGGTGACATGGTTCAATCGACAACAATTCAACCAACATTCATAACACATTTCCCTGCGGACATAAGCCCTCTTGCAAAGAAGTTCCCAGATAATCCAAAACTTGCTCAAAGATTTGAAGTATACATTGCGGGCAGTGAAATTGGGAATGCCTACAGCGAGTTGAATAATCCTATAGAGCAATTCCTTAGATTCAAAGAAGACGAGACTTTTAGAAAGAAATCCAAAGACGTTGAGTACATGCCAATGGACAGAGACTATGTTCGAGCCCTTGAATACGGAATGCCCCCTACTGGTGGTCTTGGAATTGGTATTGGGAGGCTTGCAAGCATAATTCTCGACAAACCAAGCATCAAAGAAGTTATACTCTTCCCTGCAGTTGCTGGAACCGAGAAAATAGAGACCGTTTCTGAAATGTTTCCCAAATTAGCCGATAAGTTCAGTTAAGTCCAATAATCCTTTCAATTTCTTTGTCGACTTCTTCCTCTGGGTCTATTTTCAAGACTCGATTTACAATTATTTCCATGCTATCCGTCATATCGTTTTTCTTAACCTTTCCTTCAAAATGAAGTTCCGTTAATAGGGGAACTTTGTCGAGTAGAATTTCTGAACCTGACATTTTTGAGGCTTCAATTGCCTTTTCTCGGGATATACCCACTAATGATTCTGCAGCGGACCTGAAAAATATTGCCCGCATAGATGCAGTTCCATCGTCAATAGTCCCGCTAAACATTAATTGTTTCCCTTCAGGACTGTTGAAAAATGGTTCTCGCCTAAATACTCCTATTAGTGATGCCCTAACCCCAATTCGGTCACCGTCTTTTGAATTTTTGAGATTTGGTTTTTCAACTGGTTTTCCCTTCACTTGCTTCCCTTTCTCAATTTCAAGACCCGACGAATTACCAACTCGAATATCCATTCCTGCTGCCGTTTTCTTAACATAACCAGATTCAATGTGGACCGTGTCACCAGAAGACAAATCGAGTTCGGCTTTTTTATCCCAGAGGCTCACATTCACCTGTCCTGTACTATCTTTGCAAAGAAGATTTTTCACTTGACCCTCTCGATTACCTCTCTTAAACTTTCTCAAATCATAGACCTCAATAATTACCAATGTGATATCTATTCCCTTCATTCCATCTTCGAGACCCTTGACTTCAAAAACGGACTTCGTATTGACTCCCAATTCACTAGCAATAATATGGGATGCACCTTCCTCACTAATCAGGTAATCAAGCTCTTTTCGCTTGGCTTCAACTAATCCCCAAACCTCATTCTCACTCTTCTTAGTCTTTTCAATAATTGCCTTTATGAGGTCCACGATTCTGTTTACTTATGAGATTTTTATTATTATGTTCGAATTTCAATACCCCACTTTTTAGCATACTTTTCCCCGCCGTCACTTATTTCCTTACAAAATACGACGGCTTTAGAGGGTAAGCCAAGAATTACTTGTTTTTCTCGGAAACCCTTGAGTGCACTTAGTCCAATATACTCTGAATCTAATCCAACATAGAAAATCTTGTTTACTGTGTCCCATCCAGCTAAGTCAAATTTGAGTGAAACTTTAGTTGGTCCATCTTGCAGCACCCAAGTTTCAATTTTGAAGGGTTTCCAGGTTCTAAAGTGCGTTGGGAATTTTTCACTCGTTTTTTCACCTTTAAACTTAACTGGATTGTATCCAATCTCTGTAATATACAAAACACTCCCAATTTTTTTCGACTCAACAAATCCATAATACAACAGTAATTCAAAAGCACGTCTAACTTTAGGATTCATCTTTACCGGACCCCGTTTTACAGAGTTGAGCAATTCTAGGGGATTCCCTCCACCCTTTTCAATTAATTCTCGAACCTTTAGTTGTATTTTTCCTTCAGCTCCTTTCCTATAAAAAATGCGTCCAAAACGATTTCCACCTACAATTACTTGCTTTTCCGTACTCAAAAACCCTTTCTTTACCTTTGACAAGAGTAGGCGGAGATTCGTTTTGATATTTGACTGTGCTGTTGTTTTTCCAATTTTGCGGCCATATTGAAGCTTATACGAACGCATTAATGAAGTTCCCATTGCTGGAATATTTGGTGAGAAAAATCTAAGTGATTCTTCCAGAACTTCTGATTCTGCCATTGGTCCATCTTCAAGACATCCCTCTAAATGCGTCCTGAGTGATTTTTCTAGACCTTCAGTTGCAATTTTTACGATGGGCCTCACAAAACACTGTGACCTATTTAATTAAACTCCTTTCCTTTTTGTGTGATGAAACAGCTCTTCTGACAGACCTTGCTAAAATTTGATTGAATTTAGTTTTGATCAAACTTTTTTGAAAATCCCGCTACGCGGGAAAAAGTTTGGGTGATGAAGATTATGAGTTCTGATAACTCCAAGCGTCACAAAAAGAAGTTTTATTCTCCTTCTTCCTCATCAGACAATTTATTCAACACGTCTTGAACCATTAGTTTTATCTCGGCAACCTCTTTTTTTAAGTTATCAAGTTCACCAGAAAAGTCTTCGAACGCATCAACTAAATTATCAATTTCACTCATACACAATATGAGTGATGATATTTTTAAACGGCCACCCCTCACGTGACTGTGTATATTGAAATCGGGGCGATTCTTCTCGTCTCAATTGGTGTTGTCATTGTTGGAAGTATGATAAGTTATCCGCCGTACGCAAAACTCGCGGGTTTTACAGTATTTCTAATGGGCATTTCAATTTTTGCACTAGGCCGCGGCAATAAAGAACAAGTAGGCGAAGAGAGCTTGGAAGGGAATTCCAGGGAAAGCTCCGAATCTCTTAGCGAGTCCTTGGTTGAGCCAAAATCCAAGCGCAAGAAGAGGAATCGAAAGAATGCCTACAAAGCCAAAACTAAGTGAAAACAAAATTGGCAATGCGAAGTCACCAGCTCCAACCATCCCATTATCGAATAAAATAGCGATACTGTCCAACCTTATGTCTCTCTTGACTTCTAGCCATAGGAACTTAATATATGGCAGATACAAGACCCCAATTACATCATACAGGCTTAACAGAGCAACGAGTAGCATTGCGGCAGTAGGTGTAATGAATGGCGCAATCAGCAACGAGAAACATAGAATCGTGGCACCTGATGAGATATTGAATAATTCAAACACCTCTGTTTTCCTTAAAGCCAATAGAAAGATTCCGAGCAAAAACCCAATTCCAAAAAAACTCCCAAAAAAGTATCCAGAAAAAAATACACTCGTGTCAATTAACCAAACTAATTTGAATTTTACCAGTTTCAAAATTACAAGCGTTCCAGTAAGCAAAAGAAGAGACTTAAACACCTGTAGTCCTCCTTGAACCTCTTGGCCTTCTACAAACTCCATTGGCCGAAATTCTTCAAGATTTGGGACAGCTTTTACAAATGGAAACAATGCAAATGCCAAGACGTTGAGTAGTATAAACACCTGCGTGGGTCTCACAAAAACCCATACGAAAACTAAATTAAATACACGTGACCTACCAGTGTATGCTCAATATTCTATTCAAGAAGTCTCGGGATGCCGACTTAAAGTCACTTGAAGAACCACTGGCGGGCTCTTGGATTAATGTAGTTAAGCCAACGAAAAAGGAAATATCATTCCTTATGGATTTGGGAGTCCCTCGCGACTTTATTGGAAGCAGTCTAGACCCTGACGAACAGCCCCGTATTGATGAAGAAGGCTCAGCCAGACTCATAATTCTCAAACTCCCCCATCTCTTCCAAGACAGGCTTGAAACTCTACCAATTGGAATTATTTTCACAGATAAGTATGTAATTACTCTTTCTCAGCATCCAACCAAGGTTCTTGAATCTTTCCTGAATAATCCAAAGGGTTTTTACACCACTAAGAGAACGAGGTTCCTTTTCCAAATATTTTGGGTTGTAGTAAATAAGTACCTCAAATACCTCGGCCATATAGACAAGAAAATTGACAATGCAGGAGTCAATGTCACTAAGTCCATGGGTAATGAGGAAATTATTAATCTCTTAGAAATTCAGAAGGCATTAATCTTCTTCAAGAACGGCGCGTCTGGAAATCAACGTGTTATTAACAAAATTATGACTGGTAAATTTATTGAAGTTTATGGTCAGGATGAGGATATTCTTGATGACATTATAATTGACAATCAACAGGCATTGGAGATGATTGGGACGTATCTCGACATCATAAAAAATACAATGGATGCCTATGCTGGAATAGTTGGAAACAACCTGAATGTCCTCATGAAACTTCTTGCAGTATTGAGTATTTCAATGGCAATCCCAACTATGATTGCAAGTTTCTACGGTATGAATGTTGTGTTACCATTCCAAACCGCACCTCATATTTTTGGTGCACTGGCTGCACTCAGTATATTCCTTAGTGTTATGTCATACTATGTGTTTTTCAAATTAAAATGGGTTTAACACCACTCCGGGTTTAACACCACTCCGGGTCTAAAACCACTTATCTAATTCAGTTTGTTTCATCCTAAGTTCCTGCTCCTTTCCACCAACTGCTTCAAGAACCCTCATAACGGCCGGTAAAAGCTGGTGTTCAACATAGTATTCAGCATCATAATCCTTTGCCAAGTCTTTTGGAACGGACCGCTCAGAAATACTCCCTGAACGCGGAGTCACAATGTACTCAATTAACATGCCGGGATAAATGCGCTTTCCTGCTTCCTTCAGTACTTTGGCAACTTTAACATGGGGCGCCATCTGTTGATAACTCTCAATGCTCTTTGTTAATTGAGTCCTAATTACAAGTTGTTCCAATGGCGTCTCCTTGGCGCGTAATTGTTTCACCAATGACTTAACATGTGTTTTAGCCTCTTCAACTCGATTTTCTAAAACCAGTTTGATTACTATTTCCTGTGCACCTCGTGCAAGGTCACTCCAATCACGACGAACCTTTTCTAAGCCCTTTACAACAAGACTACCATCATCTCTCAGGAGTGCGTATCGTTTCTTTGTTACAAAAACGCCCCTCACAAAAAAGCCGTCAAGCTCCAGTCTTATTGGGTCTGGTAATTCTGTGTTTACATTTTTCAGAAATTTTTTTACATCACCTTCGAAATCATCGCTTTCTGAAGTTAACATGACTGAATCAGTATCACCATAAACTACAAGGAATTTGTTGGCGTCCGCAATATCCATTATATCTTTTATATATTTTCTTCCCCATGATGTAATTGCCTTTGCTGCATCAAGATTGTACCACCGTGCATTGGCATAGCCAAGGTATCCATAAAAGCTGTTTAAAACCAGTTTAAGTGCATTTTGTTGCGTATAAATTGCCTTAAACTCTTGAGTATCCCGTTTCATTTTTTTTAGTTTTGCTTTTAATTCCATTCTCTCGTCAAAAAGACTTTGAAGAGTTTCCGGAATAAATCCCTTTACATCCTGAGAAAACCTAGCTCCCGAGGGGGCCTGATTTTTCCCCTTGGTTGTAATTGTGTCTGGTGAAATATTGTGGGCCATAATTATTGTGGGATACAAACTCCTAAAGTCACATAATGCAATGGGGGCGTGAAGTCCCTTCACCGGTTCTTTGACAAATGCACCTTCATAACTTAAGCTTCGTCTCTCCGATGCTTCTCCGTATCCTGGACGATTTGGTGTAAGTATCCCTCTTTCATGAGCCCGTCTTATTAGGAGCCACTCCACGACTTGTCCTGGACTCATTCTTGATACATCAAAAATGGTTTGACCGACTAATTTTGAAAGAGTGTAAACCATTGGCAATACTTCATTTGCAAGCAGGTATGTTACTTTCGCGTCTTGAAGCGAGTAGTCATACAAGAGCTGTGGGTTGTTTCTCCATGCATCATCAATGCCCTTCCCCCCACCAATTTTGATTTTCTCTTCCCCTACCAACTCTGAAACTACAGTGTTCAACTTGAGATTTTCACTCTTCATATACTGACTCAACAGGTTTCTTATGAAAATATACAGGTCAACATTTACAATCCCCTCAATTTTTGGAGCCATCTCTCGCCCCTTTTTTACAAACTTAATTTTCTTTTTATCAATTTCAAAAGGAATCTTGAACATCTTCGCCCGTTCTTTCAAATATGGCCAATCAAATCCATCGCTATTGTATCCAACAATTACTTCGGGTTTGTATATTCTAACAGTATTCAAAAACTCTCGAATCAATGCAGCTTCATCCTCTACAAGAGTCAATCCCTTAACATCAGCACTCCCCCAACCAATTACTTTCTGAAGCCCCTCCCCCCAAAGACTGACCATAATAACTGGACCCTTTCCAATTTCCAGTCCACCTTCTTCCGTCAGACATTCAATATCAAATGCAAGAGTTCTAAGCTTGAATTCTTCTTCTTTTCCTGCACCCTTGTCTGTTATTTCAAACATTGGTTTTAGATTCTTGTCAATCATATACCTACGTATAAAAGGGATATCTGCTTCTAAAACTTGACCAAATTCCCTTAATTCACCACGCGTAATTGGCACATCTTTTGGATGCTTAAAATAGACTTTCCAGACTTTTACTGGTTTATTTAGTAAAATGCGTTCAACTTCTTCAATTTTTATAACTCTTCCAATTTTTAGTACGGTTTTTTGGGTGATTTCCTTTTCAGGAAGAAGATAAACATAGGGCAAAAAATCTGAGTCAATTGCCATCCCCCCTCTACCATAGAGGACTACTTTTGTTTTTGAGTCTCCACCATAGTCGGCACCAAGTAAAATCATCAATAGTAAAGGCAACGTGTTTATTTATTAATTAAGACCCAATCGTTCGCTCAATTTCCTTGAGTTGGGCTTCTAAATTATCAATAATATTTGAATTGTCTAAAAATCCCAGTTTGCCTGAACAATCATTGCAGATAAAACCATATTCCATTGCATTTTCAAAAGGCATTCGCGTACACCCGTTTTCACACATAAAAAATTGATGAGCTCTTTCATATTCCAAACGTTCATGAACATTAGTAATCTTATCGCGTCTCATGCGTTTCACGAGTGCTTCAAGCTTATCATCATGGAATTTCCACAAATAAATGTACCAGCCCGTTTCCTCATCTTTAATTCGTCTGAATTTGACTAGTCGGCTGTCGTAGAGTTTGTAAAGTATTTTTCTGACTGTTTTTACGTCCATTCCAAGTCTCTCTGCGAGACTAAACTCATCCATTTCACTCTCTTCAGAAAGCTCACCCACTATATCGAGAGAATTAGCCCCTGCAACTTTAGCGAGCGCATTAACAACTTCTGGATTATCTAATGATTCCACAGTCAATCACTAATAGTTATTCGAACATTTTCAATTTATATTAAACTTTCACCCCTATCCAGTTAAAACAAATACGGGCCAATAAGATTCATCAATAAAAGGAAAAGTGCAATTGAACTCATTGGTTTGTACCATCGAGGACTCAATTCTTCCATCATTCTTCCACCATCCAGTATCCCAAGCGGCAAGAGATTGATTAAGCCAACCCCAATATTCAATGTGAAACTAATTGCAAGAATCCGTCCAATGAATCCAAACAGGTTTCCAAGTGGACTAACGTAATGGAACACTGACTCCAAATATACTCCCAATTTTCCCTCATCAGTCAAAGTTCCATAAACAGTCGAGTTGGTGGTTTTTACTTCAACTGGGGCTCCTGGGATTTCACTTCCCAATACATCCCGTAATTGAAGCACCGTCTTCGTTTCCTTTCCATTAATATGAGTAATTACTGCCCCTTGTTCAAAAGCTAAATTAGATGAATTCAGGACGAGGAGACCATCACCTGCTATAAATTTTCCAGCCATCCAACCAGTTGGAAACATTAATCCGAGTGCGAGAATTGCTAATATGAAATTCCCCATTGAACCGGCTGAAAATATTCGCAATTTAGACAGTGAATCCTTCTTTGCTAATTTCCTTTCATCAATTTCCACTCCGGCTGCAGGAATGAATAAGAAGAGTATTAGTGCGGTGTACTTGGACCTGATTCCCTCTGACGCAGCAACAATCCCGTGCATTCCCTCGTGGAAAACTGCGAGTAATAAAATTGCAATAAGTCCCTCAACTAAGGGAATGAATATTGGTGAGCCTGGAATCCTGACACCTGGAATTACTAATCCAACTTGTGCTGGTCCGC
Source organism: Candidatus Altarchaeota archaeon (assembly GCA_018221025.1). Classification (GTDB taxonomy): domain Archaea; phylum SpSt-1190; class SpSt-1190; order SpSt-1190; family SpSt-1190; genus JAAOXX01. The sequence goes on from JAAOXX010000022.1 coordinate 10,330, forward strand.
CCTGGATTATTGTCCATGCGCCTTTCGTCAACAAAACCCCTGTAAGAATCATTCCAAGAACTCCAACTATGACTGACAAATTTCCGAGCATTTGAAAAAACTTCTTGTATTTTTTACCTACTGCATACATGTATTCTACCGGCTTCTCAAACTGAAGCATAAAAATAGGGAATTTGAACTCAGTCTTCACTCCCTTAAATTGCGGAGACGTATATAATAATTAACCCCGTAAAAATTAGATAAATCTTCAGACAAGTCTTCAGATACAGCGGTTTCCATATCTGTTTGAATTAACTCCAATGAATACACACACATCTAATTTACAACCTACCGCCCCTGCCAGATGTCCCGCATACAATAAATTGTTTCTACTATTTTCTTGGTCTTTCCACTCATCAACGACCTCAGTTGCATTTCGTTGTTCAAATGAAAAACAAAGACTCTTGTGGTTGACTCCAGGTATCTCAAAAATAATTTGTGATATATATTCGCCGTCAGAAAATCCAAAATCTTGTTTAACATTTTCAGAACATACTCCAGTATATGGATTCGTGTGAGCATAGTATTCATATTCAACCATATCGTTCGCACGTGAAATTGCCAAGTCATAGGCACGTGCATCAAAAACCAATATAGATTTTCCACTTTCATTTCTGAATTGATTGATATACTCAATTATTTCCTTTGATGTGTTTCCGGAAGTGGTATAATCTGCAATAACTTCTTCTGAACATGCAAATCCTCGTTCAAAGTCGGTGTTTTTTGAATTTTCAATAGATACAAAAATCGCAATGGAACCAGCTATCACAACGAAAAAAATTATGAATGCTGGAACACTTTCTCCCATACAAGGTCAAGAACCTCTAAGCATTTATCCGTTGCTTTAATGAATAATTACCAAACTATTATAATTTAGTTCCCTAAAGTTACTAAATGGACTTCGCCAACGAACTGCTTGACTGCCTCGGTAATCCCACGCGCAGGCGTATCCTTTTTCTCCTAGCAGACCGACCAAGATTTGTTACTGAGTTATCTGAGACTCTCAAAATTGGTAGGAAAGCGGTAATTG
>JAAOXX010000023.1 GCA_018221025.1 Candidatus Altarchaeota archaeon
CAAATCAACAGTGTCATAACCAGTGTAGAGAACTGACTGGGAGAGTCCAACTGTAATTGGTTCAATCTTTGAAAACTCAACTGGAATTGACCAATCATCAACTCCGGATTCGGCGTCTAAAGTGTATAGTCCTGGAACATCTGAAGAAACCATTATTACAATTTGTTTACAATCTGGAACAGTAGAGGTTCCTAAGAAATCAACAGTTACTCGATTTGGAGACATTGAGAAGTCTGGAGAAGTGAACTGGAAGGTTCTTGCTTCATTCGACCGTGAACAAAAATCAAGATACACATATCCTTTGTTTTGTAATTCTGCCGGAGCGGTATACAATGAGTCATAATCTAGTGAAACTGCATAAACCGAAAACAACATCAAAATCGGAACTAACCATTTCATAGACACCGTTAATATATCCTTTTATATGATTTCTCCATCCTTCATTTTTATTACTCTGTCGGCATATTCTTTGTGTTCAGGATTATGTGAAACAATTACAACGGCTTTTCCTTGGTCCGCCAAATCCCTGAGCAAATTCATAACAGACTTCCCAGTTTTTGAATCAAGATTTCCAGTTGGCTCATCTGCAAATAAAATCTTTGGGTCATTAATTAGTGAACGGGCAATTGCGACCCTCTGTTTTTCACCACCAGATAATTGACGGGGGTAGTGATGCATTCTCTTTGTAATACCCAGCATTTCAGCCAATTCACCTGCCCTTCCCTGTGGAGTGTTTCCTCCAAATAAAGTTGGGAGAACAATATTGTCATGAGCAGTTATACTAGGTATAAGACCAAAGTCTTGGAACACGAATCCCATAAATTCCGACCTAAGCTTTGCCCGCTCGGATTCACTGGTTGGAACAGGTTTACCCATTAGTTTCATTTTTCCCTTTGTTGGAATATCTAAAATTCCCATCATATTAAGGAGGGTACTTTTTCCAGAACCGCTGTGACCAGTTACAAGAAGCACTTCATTGCTTTTAATTTTCAAGGATACGTTGCTGAGTGCCTTTACCATTGGATAATGCCTTGAAACACTAACCAACTCTTCGAGTATCACTAACAACGGTAAATTGAGCAATTAAAAAACTAGGGGAAGAAGCCACCAAGAGCCCCAAGAATTGAAACATAAAAGGTGGCAACAATTATGGGCCAATAAAGCAGGTGTAGTGTACTGGGCGGCTTCGATTGATCACCAACTTTAATCTTGCTCTCATATGCCACGCCAAGAAATCGGCAAGTGGTTTAAATCATTATCCCTTGACAACACCCATTGGCAAGAGTTTTGCAACAGTGTCAGAAATTCCTGCTCGCTTAACAACACCAACAACTTCATCAATGTCCTTGTATGCTTCAGGTGCTTCTTCTGAAACTCCTGATTTTTTGTTTGTCATAACTGTGATTCCTCTTCTCTTAAGACTTGCAATAATTTTATTACTCGAGAGACTTCTCCTAGCTTTGGACCTACTCATAACTCGTCCAGCACCGTGACATGTACTTTCAAATGTGTCGGGATTTCCCTTCCCTATAAGAACATAACTTGCAGTGCCCATTGAACCTGGAATAATTACTGGTTGACCTAAGTTTTTGAATTCATCTGGTAAATCTGTCCTTCCAGGACCAAATGCACGAGTCGCCCCCTTTCTATGAATAAAAATTTCTTCTTTGTGTTTTTCGAATTTTCCAATATTGTGGGCAACATCATACAGGAGTTTTGGTGTATCCCCTAAGTATTCTTCAAAAACCTGCCGGACAAAATAAGTAATAATTTGGCGGTTCACAAATGCAAAATTTACTGCGCACCTCATTGCGTTTATGTATTTCTCACCTTCTTTGCTTTTTAGTGGGGCGGCTGCCAATTCTTTGTCTGGAAGACGAAATCCAAACTTATTCTGACTTCGCATCATTAAAGAAATATAGTCGCTAGCAATTTGATGACCAAATCCACGGGAACCAGTGTGAATCATAATTACAACTTGATCTTTTTCGATGCCGAATTCTTTTGCATGCTCAAAGGTGGAAGAGACTCGTTGAATTTCAATAAAATGATTTCCTGCACCAAGAGTCCCAATCTGTTTCAGTCCACGAGACAGGGCCCTTTGGCTAACATCACCGTGTGACGTTTTCATTGAACCATTCTCTTCAATATGGTTAAGGTCGTATTCAGTTGCATATCCTTGACCATGTGCCCAACCAACACCACGAGTTATAATTTCCAAAAATTCACTTTTGGATAAGTCCATTGCACCCTTTGACCCTACACCACTTGGAACTGCTTTGAAAATTGATGCAGTAAGTTTTTCAATCAAGGGTTTAACTTCTTTAAATTTTAAGTTGGTTTTTAGTAGACGAATACCGCAATTAATATCGTAACCAATTCCCCCCGGACTAACCAATCCATCTTCGGCAGAAAAAGCTGCAACCCCACCAATTGGAAAACCATATCCTTCGTGTCCATCGGGCATTACTGAAACATTTGGCAGAACCCCTGGAAGAGATGCAACATTCATAGCTTGTTTGAGTGTACGGTCTTCTTTCATTTTTTTAATCAACGCATCTGAGGCATAAACATTAATTGGGACCTTCATTTCCCCTGACTTCTCAATTTCCCATAAATAATCATTTATGCGCTTAAGGTTCACTGGAAGTAATCACATAGTGGGTTAAAAGCTTAGTGAAGAATAAAGTTTTTCCAGTTTTTTTGTCCACTTAGTCAAGCCATCCGGCGTTTTTGGATATTTTTGGTAATGTCTACGGATTTGTCTCATCTTAAACAAAATCTTTAGTGCAAGGGGATTGAAAGGAATTTTTAACATACTCTTTCGGTTTTTGAAAAGAGATAGTATTTTTTGAATCCTGTCTTTGTCAACTTGCCACAATACTTCTTTGACCACATCCATTGAAGCCATTTGTGAACCAACATCTCGCATATACTCATTCATGGACCAAAGAGCTTCAAAAGTCCATTCAGCCTCTTGAATATTTTTTAATTTTGATGCGGCCAAGTAAGCAGCCTCAATGCTTGGGCCAATACCCTCCCCCGTAACTGGATCAATTGTTGGAGCCGCATCCCCTAAAACCAGGATTCCGGGACCAACTAAACTTAGTGGAGGTCTCGACATAGGAATTGGAGCACCCGCTTCATGAACAATACCCGTAATTGGTAGAAGTGACTTAAGTTTTTCATAATTTTTAACTAGGTCCTTGGAGTTTTCAGGTAATACACCTAATCCAATATTTGCTTGACTCTTTCCTTGAGGAAAATACCACCAGTAACCCTTTGGCGATAATTCAGAATCCAAGTACATGTAAACCGAATTTAAGTCTCCCATAGTTTGCACATTCACAATTCCCCTATAGCAAAGCCAGTTTACCTTTGGGTTTTCTGAAACTGCCCAATCTTTTGGAAGCTGAGACTTAACTCTTGAACTAAACCCACTAGCATCTACAACCAATCTTGCTCTCAGCTCAATCATTTTTCTGTCATGTCTTGCCTTAATTCCAACAACTCGACCGTTTTCAATAATTACTTTTGTGAATGTTGTTTTTTTCAAAAACCTTGCACCAGCACTGGTGGCTTCACCAAGAATTCGTTTACCAAATTCATTTCGGTTTATTACATAAATTCCACCCAAAAGTTTGATTTGAAAATTATATGCCGGGGGTGAAAGCTTCACAAAATCAGTTTTAATATATAGTTCTTTTCCACTTGGGGGTCTCAGTCCCGTATTTTCAATTGCCCTTTCAACAAGGCCATTTCCACACGGTTTATTCCAGAGAGTTGATGTGTCACCCGAATCAATGATTATAACGCTAAATCCTTTTTCCGCCGCAAATTTGGCGAAACTGGAACCAGCAGGACCGGCACCAACAATTAGGATATCCGTCATATATCAATTAGAAAACGTTATTTAAATTGGCTCCGTGTCAATCTATGAAGAAATTAGTTGTTGGTTCATCTGCCCATAAAGCAAGCATCAATATTCTAAATGCACTCGGTGATGTCGAAAAAACCCTAGTGTGTGAATCATCAATCGTAGATTTATTTGAATTAAAGGATGTGAAAAATACTTTGTTAATTGTTGCGAGTCCCCATTCGAGTTCGGCAGGGGTTATGTCTTTGAGTGTTCACACTCCTGGAAATTTCGGTGACAATGAATTTGGAGGAAATCCCAAAAGTCTCAGTATAGCACCTGGACTTTATCTCGGAAATGGATTAAGGAAATTTCAAGAAATAAAGGAAAGGGAAAAACTTACTCATGAAGTAACTCTTGAAGTAACCCACCATGGCCCCAGTTTCAACACACCCATGATATATGTTGAACTTGGTTCGGATGAAAAGGGATGGGAAAGTAAAGATGGGGCAAAGGCAGCTGCAGAAGTAATTGAGTTTCTATTGGACTTAGAGCCAAGTGGTGACACAGCAATTGGAGTTGGTGGACCACATTATGCACCTAACTTTACAAAGTGGACACTCGGCGGGAGAAATTTTGGACACATATGCCCAAAATACGGAGTGGAGGATTTAACTGAAAAAACTTTTGAAGAAATGATTTTGAAGACCATACCTAAACCCGAAGTGTTAGTAATAGATTGGAAGGGGACGCCGAGTAGTTACAGAAAAAACATTGAAAAGATGGCAAATTCATTTGGACTAACTATAGAAAGAGCCCGATAAATCCCGCAGCAACAAATACCATTCCGAGAATTTTACTAATTGGACGGGGCAGATTTGTTTTCCATTTCTCGGTTGCTTTGTTGTGAGCAAAACAAGCAAGTGCCAAGAATAGCAATAAGCTTACACCGCCAAGTCTTGCAACCAGAGTTGTCAGACTTAAGACTTTGTATTCTCGAACCAGCATATAAAGTAGTGCAACAGGGAGCAAGAGGAGTGCGTATATGGTTTTCTTTGGAACATATGACTCAAAAACTCGAGTAAATGAGTGTGAAACTACAATAAATGATGTGTAGAAGGCAAGGAGTGCAATTGCCGATACAAGGAATGCATAAAATGGTGGATAAATTTGAGTAAGAGTCGCTGTGCTAAGTTCTGACAAGTTTGGAGAAGTCCCTGCAGTGGTTATTCCAAATGCCGCATACGATAGAAACGCAAATGCGAATGCTGCAAAAAATACGCGAATATTAGTTTTTTCATCGCGTATAAGTCTTCGAACTTCATATATTGAAAAATGCCCAGCTAATGCAAATGCAACTAATGAAATAAACAATGGGATTTGTGAGATGGAGCCATAAAGTGGAACGGCAATTGAATCAAAGTTCAGATTAATGGGAACAATGAATAACATCAAAGCAACTAAGAACATTGAAAGGTATGTAGACGTTAATGCGGCAAGAGTTAATCCACCAATAGCTGGTATCGCGGCAAGAACAAAAAACAAAGCACTCCAATAATGAGGAACTCCGCCCAGCCACGCGGACAATTGGTTTCCGGCGGCTAAAACATATGCAGCAAGTGCACTGTATGTGAAAATTCCATAGAATGCTGTGGCAAGACCGCCGTATTTTCCAAGAAACAATTTGACACTACCTTCTACATCATCCCCAGTCATCTCAATTAATTCGAGTATCACGAAGGCCGCCAAGTTGAGGGCAATGGCAACAAAGGTTAAAGTAATTAGGAAATAACCCACACCAATTTGCTGAACAAGTGCAGGGATAAGTAACACGCCAATCCCAAATAGTGAAGAAAGCATGTACCCCATGGCAAGCAGTAGACCCACAGTACCAGTAGATGTCTAAATTATTAAACCCTTCCATTGAGGGATTTGACAAAAACTGCCTTTGAAGTTACCACATAAGGTATGGTGAATATCCCAAAGATAATTCCGACAAATGGAAAAAATGTAGTCAATTGGACAAGTATGTTTGCAATTAAGACAAATGAAAAAACGATGAAGAATCGATTTTGAGTCATATCCCAAGAGGCTTTTAGGGGGTCTTTTTTACCCATTAAAGTGAATATATCCCAAAAAGAGAGTCTAACTGAGACATAGACAGTTAACACTAAAATGACCAAACCTAAGAAATGGGAAGAAACTAGGAGTAAAACTGATTCGATGAAGAGAAATGCTGTAATTAAGAAATAAATTAGTGAGTTGATTAGGAGCTTCGCATAGTGTTTTTTGAGAAGCAGAAATGATTTTTTCATATCAATATTTCTCTTTGAGAGTGATAGTACTGCACCTGCAGTATGGGGAAATAAAAAGAACGGTGTGAGTAATATGAATGCAAAAACCAAGAAAACCACATATGCAATGAAGTAAGATGCATATTTTGTTGCAATCAATGAATCCAAAACCAAGTCAGGAGAAGCGAGTAGGTGACTTGCTCCTGAAGTCATGAATGGTATTAGAATTATTATTGAAACTATCGCAAACAAAGTTACAATGAATATTCGTGAGAGGCAAAGCGAAATCAGTGGGACAAAGTTTTTCTTATAAAGTTCGAACCCCTTTGCGAAAGTCTCGCTTAAGTTCATGTGTAAATAGGGGGCAACGGCTTTTATTTCTTTCTAAGCGTCTTAACTTTGAATTTTTCAAAAATCTGTGCAGCCATGTCAGTTGGCACTTCGACCACTATGCCTTCAAGTGTTTTCTCAGCCCACTCCGGTGGGATAAGCCACTTCAATTTGTCTTTTCCAACTCGCTTCAATTGACCAAATTTTAGTTCAATCTTTTTTAGCTCGGCTTCATCGACTAGTATTTCCACAAAAACAAAAGGGTTTGAGGAATTTAAGCTTACTCAATTTTCTCTTCAGGTTTCTCTTCAGGTTTCTCTTCAGGTTTCTCTTCAGGTTTCTCTTCAATCTTTCGGACATCTACTTCCTTGTAGAATTCTTTTGCAGGCTTGCCTTCAATTGTAATACCCATACTACTGCATGTTCCAATAACTTCTTTTGCCTGTGCTTTCAAGTCCTTACCAAGGCATACATCCTTCTTAATCTTTGTAATCTCAAGGACTTTTTCCCAACTGAGGTCTCCAACAACGGAGCCGTCGCCAGTTCCCTTAGCCAAACCAAGTTCCTTCTTTATGAAAGCTGAAACTGGAGGCACTCCGACTTCAAGTTCAAATGACCTCGTTGTTAAGTTAACAATAATTTTAACAGGAACATTCATGCCCTCATACTGTTTTGTTGCCTCATTGATTTTACCAATAACTTGTCCAACTGGAATCCCTGTTGGACCGAGAGCCGAGCCCATTGTAGCACCGGCTACTGCCTTGCCCCCTTCAACCATTACTGAAATTACTTGTGCCATTATGGTCCACTCCTTATTAGTCTGACTGCCTCAATTGGCAGAGTCATGGGTATGGGAACGGCCGCTTCGACCATTTCCACTGTCACTTCTCGCTTCACTGGGTCTATTCTTATAACTTTCGCCTTCTCACCGCGGAAGGGGTCTGAAACAATTTCAACCAAGTCACTTTTACTGAGTTTAATTTCGACGGGTTTTGCTTCTAAGGACTGTTCAACTTCTTTCATTTCTACAGGCCTATTAACAACACCGCGGGCATTGTTTATTCCACGAATGGCAGACCTAACATCATCGAGACCCTCGGCCTCAATGAAAATATAGCCTCGAACATCCTTTGGCATAAATGTTGAGTAAACCTTGTATTCAAACCTCCGAGTAGCTTCGGCAATTTTTTCCATAACAGATTCTTCCCTGCCTAATGTAACTCTTACTGCAAACATCATATTCCCACCGCCTGGAAAACTAGGTTAATTATTAGTCCCATGAAACCAATTAATAACATTCCAAGACCTACAAGCCAAGCAGACCTTTTAAACTCTTCGCCCGTCGGACGTCTAGCTGTTCTGATAACCCGCTTGTAGTTTTCGAACATTATTCTTCAACCTCAATAAACTCAATTCCTAACTCCTTACTCATTCGCTCTTTCTCTTTCTGATCGAGCTCATCCTGTTGAGGATAGTAGAAGTCTTTGAGATTAGCCCCTGTAACAATTACAATGACTTTTAGAGTATTTCCCATCGAATCATCGGGAAGCCCTACACCCCAAATAAGTTTTGAGTCTTTTGCTAAGTGTTGAGAAATTAAGTCAACAACTTTGTATGCTTCTTCAAGCTTCAATCCCTTGCCGCCTTCGATGTAAATCAAAGCACCCTTCGAGCCCTTGATATCTAAGTCGAGCAATGGATTGTTAATGGCCTTTTCAACGGCCTCTTCAGCCCTCTTTTCACTGTCACTTTCACCAACACCAATAAGAGCACCACCGGCACTCATCATTACGGCTTTTAGGTCGGCGAAATCAACATTGACAAGACCTTGGCTTGTAACCATTCGGGTTATACCCTTAACGGCATTAGCAAGAATTTCATCAGCAACCCTGAAAGCGGTTGTGATTGGAAGGTCTGGAACTATATCGAGCAGGCGTTGATTTGGAATTACAATTACTGCATCGACATGATTCTTCAATCTCTCGAGTCCATAGCGGGCATTTTCCCATCTAAGAAGACCCTCATTGTCGAATGGAACAGTAACCACCGCAATTGTCAAAGCACCAGACTTCTTTGAAACTTCAGCAACAATAGGAGCAGCACCACTACCAGTACCACCACCAAGACCACATGTAATAAACACTAAGTCTGCGTCGCCAACAACTTTTCTAAGCTGTGCTTCATCTTCTTTAGCGGCTTCTTCACCAACTGATGGGTCAGAACCGGCACCAAGACCCTTCGTTGCCTCGCGTCCGATTAAAATTTTCTCATCAGCCTTGACCTTTGAAAGGTCTTGAGCATCAGTATTAACTGCAACTAAATGGGCACCATCTACTCCCATTTCTAGTAGCCTCATAACAGTGTTACCACCTGCACCACCAACACCTACAACCTTAATGTTTGGTACATGGCTCGCCAAGTATTCATCAAATTCTTGGTCATTTTTTACTTTTTTCTTTGCTCTTTTCTCCGCCGCCTTGATTATGCTTTTCATCAATTTCACCTGCTAACACTACGAAACGTGGATTTTTAAAAGCTGTGTATGTTGCGAGCTCTTCTTGGAGTTTATTTTGAGCATACTCAGGGACATTTGTCATGGTAAGTTCGCCTTCTTTAATTTTGAAGTCAATTTCACGTCCAAAATGGAATTTTAACAATTCTGCAATCTGTTCTTTTTGATTAGTGACTTCTTCAACCATTTTCACTTTATAGTGTAATTTCAGTCCAGAAAGTGGATGATTGAAATCAACAACAACTCGACCGGAAGAAACACTCTTTACTGTAGCAAGTTTGCCCTCAACTGTAACTCTGAGTCCAGGATACGGCATAATTTTGTCTTTTTTGAAAACCCGTGCCGCATAAAGTTTGATTTTTTTCGAATCGCGGGTACCGAATCCATCTTCTGGTGGAATGTCCAATTCTCGGGATTCCCCAATTTTCATCTCCAATACGGCTTTTTCAAGCCCCTTAATTACGTGCCCTGCACCAAGGATAATTGTAGTGGAACCAAAAGCACCCTCTACAACAGATGGGTCAGTCGAATCGAAGACATCACCATTGTCAAGGGTGCCGGTGTATTCGAGTCTAATAAACTTACCGAGTTTCATCTACGTGTGTTTCACATGTGTTTAAGAAGCTTTTAGTTCCTTGGTATAATATTCATAGACTAGGAGTAAGAATACTGCCGCAGTCATAATCCACGGAGTGGATGTTAAAACCACGGGAACCTTCCACAAGGAATATCCTAAAACAAATAGGGCTCCAACAAAGAATGATGCAAAGACCATGGAAATAATCTCATCATCATTGTATGCAAAGTATATTGAAACCAACGCAGTCAATGCAGCATATGCACCAAACCGAAGCGGGACAAATCCCCACAAGTAAAGAACTGACATACTGGCAAGGAGCATAAAAATTCCAGAGATTCTACGAACTTTTCGCTTCATAAACCCTTGAGGTGCAATAAAAATAATTCCGGCTAAGAATGGAATAAATGGAACTAAGCTAACTGCAAGTGGTCCCCTCGCAGATGCAACACCAATCAAGAATGATAGAATGGTTGAAATCCAGAGAAGGAAATTTTGTACTGAAAAGAAGTTATGACCGAGGTGTCCTTTTGCTTCGAGTCCATCAATATAATCCTCAATGGATGAGACGGCCGAACCGAGCCAAGAAGCATAGAATGGGTGGAGTGCTTTCTTCTTACCATATTTGTGAACAAATGCCTTAACGCGTTTTTCATTTTGTGATAATGTCTTAGCATCCTTGAATTTCCCTTCCAATCGAATAAGTGGTGCAAGGAAAAATAACATTATTAGATATGCTAGTGCAGAACCAACCATTATGAGGATTCCAAACTGCTCCATCAATTCTTGAGATGCGAGTATAAGACCAACAATAATTGTTGAAACAATTACAACAGTGAGTGCGAGTTTTGAACTATCATACACCTTGAATAGTGGACGATTCTGAATAAATCGGGCATAGAGTATGTAGAGATTAATTAGGAAAGATAAGAGTAAGACGCTGAAATATGCAACTGGAGCGAGTGGGTCATATGACGGGAAACTTAGTACATGAATTAATGAAAGGAATGAAACTGTTACAAGGGCCGAAAATACGGCTTTGAATCCCCATCTAAACGAACGGAGAATTACGACACCAATAACGAAGAGTAGCATGAGATAGCTCATAAATGCAACAAGGAATGGTTTTTGAAGCAATCCAAAATCCGAGAGGTAAAGTGAAAGAAAACTGGCAAGTGTTATCCCAAACACTTGAAGGAAATTGGTTTTAACCACTTAATTATCAGACAACGTGACTTTTATCCTTTTCTTACCCTTTTGTAATGCAGTTTTTATGAGGGAATCATAATGTGTGAGATTGGACATAACACGAAGTCCCGCTTCCTTGTATCTTACGGATTTAGACTCATAAGACCCAATAGTCTTTTTCAATTCACTGATACTTTTTCCGAGTCGTGTCCTCTCGGCATTAGCGATTTTTTCTCGTTTCTCAACAAGGCTTTCGGAATCCAGTTTTTTGAACTGTGCTTCAACATCGCCCACACTTAGTTCTTTTTCTACCAACTCTTTCAAATTACTGAACATTTTGAGAGGCTCGTCCCATATTTCTTCCACCAAATTTCCAATTCCAATAATTCTAGCAACTTCCTTCTTAGTTTTGTCTTTAACCAAATCTACAAATTCTGAGTCAGAAAGTGTCAGAGGGTTAATGGATTCAGGGGGCTGGTAAACTTCGCCTTTTTTGAATCGAGTGGAACGTTTAAAGGAAGTCGACACCAATCCATTCTCAATGAAAACAATATTTCCTTTGCCAAAGAGTTCAAAGACTAACGACGCATCCCTGAAATCCACTCGAACAACTCGGTCAAGTCCATACTGACTTACTTTGGAAATAATTCTTCCAGACACATGTTTTCTCAGATACATTGAAAACCCGTCGGCGACTCCGCGTGGAGCATAGTTTGAAGGGTAGAACCCACCCTGCCGAACAATTAGAAACTTAGTGTCACCCGTAGTTTCAAAAACAAAAACTTCGCCGACTCGCCAAATCTTCCCAATCCGTGAGCCTTCAAGCCTCACCGATTTCAGGAGCCTGTGAATTTCTAATCCTTTCAACAATCTTATCACCAAAGTACTCAAAGAACTTCTTCGATAGCTTCAAAAGCCTTGTGTTTGCGTGTCTTTCACTAACAAGCAGACCTGAATCTTCCAATTTTCTAAGATGTTCATACGCTCTATTTCCCCGAGTTCTAACAATTTCACTCTGCTTTACTGGGGCGTGGTATGCAACCATTGCAAGAGTCTTCAATTCCCCGGAAGTCAGTTCCCCTTTTCCCAAGAACCAAAGTGTATTGACAAACTTATCCTGAACAATCATAAATGCCGTATCCGCGGTCTCCCTAACAATAATCGGCCCACCGTACTTTGTTTTGAGCGATTGAATCGCAGTGTCGACCTCAAAAAACCCAGTATTAAGCATACTGGCCAATGTCTCTTTCTTCACTGGCTTGCCCGCCATAAACAGAGCCGCCTCCACCCAACTTTCTAATTCGGATGGTTCCATTCCACTCTTCTTGTTCAATTTCAATCACCCCCTTCATTGCCAACTGCAGTATTGCAAGAAGTGTCACCGCACCAAGTGCATCAATGACGACCTCTTTCGGTAAACTCGCTAGTATTTTTTCAATTGCCTTGCTCATATCAAAGGCGTAAAATTTAATCTCTGGGTGCCTCTTATTATTTGCCCTCTGTTTTTCCAAATCAAATGCTTCATTCAGAGCATCAAGAAGTTCAAATACAGTAACTTTTCGCTCAATTTTTCTTGCAACAGGAACAATTTCAATATCAGGAACTA
>JAAOXX010000024.1 GCA_018221025.1 Candidatus Altarchaeota archaeon
GGATAACATATTTCTACTTGTAATTTAATTTTGTATATGGAACTTTATACTGATGGGGCATCTCGCAATAATCCGGGCGAATCGGGCGGGGGCATGGTTTTGATTGATGGTGGACATAAGTGGACTAAAGCGGTTTATTTTGGCATTAAAACTAATAATGAGTCTGAATACCTTGCTTTAATTGAGGGGCTAAAACTTGCTAAACAGCACGGTGCAAAAGAATTACGGATTTTCATGGATAGCGAATTAATTGTAAAACAACTCAAAGGCGAGTATCGAGTCAAAAAAGCCAACCTCAAACCTCTGTTTCAGCAAGTCAAAGAATTACTAAATGGTTTTGAATGGACTATCCACCACATTGTAAGAAATAAAAACAAGGAAGCAGACCGCCTTGCAAACCAGGCAATCGACTCAAACTCAGGAGTTTGATCAAAAGTAATTCAAAGCTCCTTCATCTTTACCCAGGAATGAACAAACATCGCCCTTATTCCTTGGCAAAAGAATGGGCTATGCAGCCAAACTCCTGTGTCATAGCTCGGGTGGACATCTTGGTCTGATGTCAGCATGAAAATAATTTCTTTTTCATCTGTTATTACAAATCTGGTATCAAACCCGCCCAATTCTCGGACTTCCCCTAATTCTTTGCTTAGTTTTAGATTCTTATCAGTAATTCCTTCTTTGGACACTGCGATGAGTATTTTTACTCCGCGTTCCTTTGCAGATCTCATTGCCGGATAATGGTATTCAATTACTCGATTCATCTCGATTCCGCTTGTTGCCAACAAAATTTCCTCTTTTGATTCGGCAAACAGCTCCTCAAACCTATCATGAAGGTGGTGGCGGCCCCTAATTGCCCCACTAATCTGGGTCGGGTCAATTTTCTTTACACCTTTTTCAAATAATGACATTACTTCCAACCAAATGGGATTTTCCTTAACTTCATCAATTCTCTTGATTCGGTCGTGCAATTCTAAGTCCACCCGCTTCTTGAGTTTGTCAATGACTTCTGTTGGATTAATTGAAATATACTTTATCGGCTTTCCAAGCCTCATTATTACGAGTCCCTTCCGTTCTAAACTCTCGAGAATATCATATGTTCGTGAACGAGGCACTCCAGTAAGCTCCGCAAGCTCCCCTGCACTCGTTATTCCGCGTCCCAAAAGTGCTACCCACACCTTTGCTTCATAACTATTTAGGTCAAAATGTTCCTTGATTGTATCTACTAAACGTTCGTCAATCATAAACTACTGAAATCGGATGACAGTAATAATAGTTGTCACACCACTTTATAGTTGTAAAATAACTCTTTTTTATCCAAAAACCCTGTGTTATGTGAAGCAGATTAATGAGGGAGAGTCGGTTTTAAGCGTCCCAGATGTATCAATGCCAGAAGACGGAGTGGTCTTTTACAATCCAGCTCAAGCCTTATCTCGTGATATGAGTATTTTGTTTTATCTCGCCACCGGAGTTGATGTCTTAGATGGGATGTCAGCCAGTGGTGCTCGCGCAATTAGGTTGGCTAAATACGGAGTCCCAGTGGTTGCCAATGATTATTCGAGTGAAGCCATTAAACTAATCGAAAAAAATATGGCTAAAAACCAAGTGGAATTCGAATTGATGAATACTGACCTAAGAAGACTCCTGCATTCTAGGAGATTTGGAGCGGTTGACATTGACCCCTTTGGTTCGCCAGCGCCATTTGTACATTGTGCCCTTCAATCTGCAGTCAAGTACATTGGGTTGGCCGCAACTGATACGGCAGCCCTTGCAGGAACGTATCCCCGAGTTTCAAGACGTAGATATGGATTCGTATCAAAGAAACTCCCAAACCACCCAGAAATTGGGGTCCGCGCACTAGCCTCCTTTGTTATAAGGGAGGGTGCAAAGCTCGAAATTGCCGCACGACCCGTGTTTGCACATATTTTCCAACATTATTACAGAGTTTATTTTGAAGTAAAGAAGGGTGCTAGACGGACTGATAAACTCCTCGATGAACTCGGAACCTATGAGGGTGTTGGTCCAATTTACATGGGAAATCTCTGGGACAAATCCATCGTTTCCAAAATGATTAAGCACATGAAAAAAGTTGAACTAGGACATAAACTAACAGAAAAACACCTGCTCTATATTTCTGATGAATTGAAATTCCCTCAGCCATACATGGACTTACATTTTCTCTGCAAACAATTGAAGAGACTCTGCCCCACTATGGACTCCTTATTTGGAAAAATTAAGGGGTCGAGAACACATTTTTCCCCTACTGGCTTTAGAACAAAATTAAGTAAAGATGAAGTGTTGGATATACTGAAAACTAATTAGTTATCTGGACATTATTCGTATGATGTCTCCGTCTTTTAGTTCGTGGCTGGCACCAATTGTTCTCTTGGTTTTTGCGTCAATCGCCTTTATGAAACCGTCTCCAATGTCTGAGTGAACCTTGTATGCGAGGTCTTTGGCCGTCGACCCGTCGTCAATCAATAAACAATCAGGAAGCTTGTTTCCCTTAGAATCAGTCCATTTATTCTCGTCTTCAACAGGAAAAACAGTAATCATTTTTGCCAATTTGAATGTACCATGGTTTAGTAATTCCTGAATACCAGTTGAGCCAAACCTCATCAAAAAGGCTGAAATGCGGTCGAGTGCAGCCTTCTGCTCCTTGCTAACTTCCTTAATTACTTTGAATTCTCCGTCTCCCGGAATGTACTCAATAATTCCCGCTTCTGAAGCCTTCCTCAATGCTAATTCAAATGTAGCAGATGTCGCAATTACTGGATATCCCAATTGCTTTAGTTTGTCCAGCCACTTGTCTGAAAAGTCAGACTTATTTGCGGCAATTATTACGGGTTTGGAGGCTTGTCTTAGTTTTGTCGAGAATTCAAGACAATCTCCAGTTGGATGCGAAGACAAAAGGGTTTTCTTGATAATATATTTTGGAATCCCTAATCCTGTTATTCCAAGTAAGTTTTCTTCCACTGAGCCGGTTTTTTTCATCTGATTTTTTATTATTCCTGCGAGCCACCTATCAAACTCCTCTAATACAAATTTTACGTCTTCTACTGGGTTTCCCTCGCCTTCATTTCCTTCCTTGTCAGTTCTTCCAGTCGCATCCACGACCATAATTAAGACTCGACTTCGTCTGGCGTCGTCTAAAAACTGGTTTCCAAGTCCCTTTCCTTGATGTGCCCCTGGCACCAGACCTGCAACATCATAAATTTCAACTGGGACAAATCTTGACCGATTAATGCATGCACCCCGTCGTGGATTGCACACGTCCACGGGACACTTGGTCCTAACATGGGCTATGCCTACATTTGGTTTTACTGTTGTAAAAGGATAGTCTGCAACTTCAACGTCCTTTAATGTGGCTGCCTTGAAA
>JAAOXX010000025.1 GCA_018221025.1 Candidatus Altarchaeota archaeon
CAGGCTCCAGTCATGGAGCGCTGATCTCATATAGTTCGAAGCCGGTGAACTTGTGGGAGATGATCTAGAGCGGGTATAAAATTCATAGGGAGAAACCTGCTCGCGGGGGTTCAAATCCCCCTGACCCCATTCAAAAAAGGAGGTATCGGAACCTTGGTTCTGATTGGGTTCAAATCCCCCTGACCCCATTTTCTACAGTCTGAAATAACAAGGATGCCGGAGGCATCCTGTGGCGGATTAAACGAGCATCGTTTAAGGGGTTCAAATCCCCCTGACCCCATTTTCTACAGATGCTGGGGCACTCAAATAATTGTTAAAAATCTCTTTCATTTCAACTCCCTCCCCATAAAGGGTAAGAAGTTTAGCAGCATCCGAATAGCTCGTTTTTGAACCAGTTCGCCTAAAAGGAATTGAAACTCCAAGAAGGTTTATGCCCCATTTAACTATGAAATCCGATGCATTGTCACTGAACCAAGATTCAGTTTTAGAAGAGATTATACCCATATAGTGTTCTTGCAGAAAGCCATCGAGATGAAGATACACTTGGTCATTCTTACTAAAAGTAAATTCTTCTATGACTTTGGGTTCAATTTCTACGAGCGACGTATTAAATTGGTTATACGGGATGATTCTACCATACGTAGGGACACTAACTGAATCTAATGTGTCAAAAACCCCATCTTGCATTAGAATGATATCCGCAATATTAGTGCAATTTTCTGCTACACCAATCATTAAATTCTGTGAATCTTCATCGGACAGCCTAATATGTTCTGTAATTTTTGAAGCACCACTATCAAGATGTCTCTGTTGCTCATTTTCTATTTTTAGCTTGGAATATTGACCAATTAAGAAAGGAACTGCAATTAATCCCCCAAAAGTGAGTTTATTGTAATCTATCACAGTAAATATAGAGCTCTTCAATTTATAAACACCAATTCAAAAAAGCTATAAGTTCTACTTTCCAATAACAACTATGATGGAGCTTGAAGCCGAATTCAATAAGGTGTTTAAGTCAGTGGACTTTTTTCAAGATAAGGAACAGGTAAAACTCTTACTAGATTCATTGAAGGAACACGATTTAGCCACATATCAACATTCGCTCCGCGTTGGTCTTTTATCATACAAGGCAGCCAAAGAATTTGATTATGACTTAGAGGATATGTTTATTGCGGGATTACTCCATGATATTGGAAAGATTGCCATAAGTCCGGACTTACTTTCAAAAAAAGGTACATTGTCTGTTGAAGAATGGCTTGAACTAGAGGAGCACGTAGAGACTTCATATGAAATGCTCAAAAATGATTATGTGTTCTGTGCCGAAGTAATTAGAAGGCACCACAAATATCAACAAGATTCGTATCCCGTAAACCTTCCCGAACTGAATGAAGGGTTAGTGAATAGAGTTAATGGGTATGCTCCACTGCTTGCAACATTGGATTATTATGATTCTTACACAACACGAACTGATGCAAGGTATCCAACAAAAACAAACGTAAAGACGGCAATGCTCGAAGAATTTCCAGATTTGGAAAACCTTGTTGAGCAATTATTTTTGTACGGAGTCCTTCAAAACTGATGGAAAAACCTAAAAGCCACTCCTGTGCTTGTAATAATGTCACTATTGTCCTGCTGACTGAAAGGAAGCGGACCGCAGATTGACCCTTGTCCCGCTATACGGGATAAATATTGGTCGTGGGGGTGGCGGAGTCTGGTCAAACGCGCAGGACTTAAGATCCTGTGGCTAGTGCCTACAAGGGTTCGAATCCCTTCCCCCACATAAGTTTTTAAAAAAAACTTAACTAAAATTCAGTCAAAAACACATTTAAGTATTGAAAACACAAACAAGTGTGGTTACAAAGAAACAGGAAACTGGTTTGAAGAAGCAAATGGAAGAATTTGGAGAGGAACTAAAAACCCTTGGCAAAAAAATTGAAGACCGATTTGAACGAGATGACCACTACAAAACAAAATCGTGTACAGGAAATCAAAACATAATCTGGCCATTTATTGCAAGTTCATTTAGTGTCTTTGTCATGCTACTCGCTTCTTGGGCATTATTCTTTACAGGAACTGCATCAAATATTTCATTCTTATTAAATCTAAGCACATTTATTCAGTTAAATCTGGGTTTACTCTTTGTTATGGCATTGTTTTCTGGATTCCGAGTATACCTACATGAAAACTATCCCCTTGCAGTGTTACCAATTTATCCATTGATGGTTGCCGCAGAAATCATAATGGCTCTGTGGATGGGCGTTCAATTTATGAGAATTGCAAGTGTGGATATTGGCAATGTGATTTTTTCAGATATTCTGGAATTGTTAAATCTTGGCCTTTGGAAAATATTCCTCGGAATTGCATTTATTGGATATCTTCTGGCATTGATAAAGTTGATTTTTCATGGAAGCCACCATATTGCTAAAAATGTAAAGAAAGGTATTCGCAAAACCAAGACCACTGCAAATAGGCTTTATCGGTCGGGAAAAGACAGATTTCTTGGAGGTGTGTGCGGGGGTATTGCAGAATTCTTTGATGCCGACTCAACAATAATCAGGATGTTATGGATTGGATTTTCAATAGTTTGGATGATTGGAATTCCAGCATATCTTATTGCATGGATTATAATTCCAAGAAACCCGAAACATAAGTGGTAGGAATGGAACGTAAAATTTCTACAATAAATAGTTTGGGAGAAACACTCATGGGATTGGAAACCCAGCCAACAGCAAAACCAAATGGATTTGCAATTACCTTAGTTCATGGCTTTGGTATTGAAAAAAGGGAGCGCGGATTATTTGACGAAATTGCGAAAACACTTTCGAATGGTGGATACACAGTATTCAGATTCGATTTTTCAGGTTGCGGGGAGAGCGAAGGAAATTATGAACAAACATCTCTATCAAAACAAGTTCAAGACCTAAAGGCGGTTTTAAAATTCGTAAATGAACGTGGATTTGAAAATAATAGAACGGGAATAGTTGCCCAATCCTTTGGAACGAGAGTAACCATTGCATTAAACCCTAAGACAAAAGCCATAGTACTCATGGGTTCAGGGACAAGTCCAAAAGAAACTATTTCGAAGTTGTTTGGAGACGGGTACAATCCCAATGGAATATCCAAACGAATTACCTCGGCCGGAAAAACTACAACAATAGGTCCACAGTTTTGGACTGACCTCGACAAATACGAATTAAGGAATGCAATCAAAATGGTTAAGTCGCCAGTACTCTTCATTCACGGTGGCATCGACGGTATAGTTCCACCTTCAGATATGATTCCATTATTTGAAAATGCAAATGAACCAAAAAAGAAATTGGTTTTAGAGGGTGCAGACCATAGTTTAAGACCAAGAAGGGGGGAAATGAAAACGGCAATCCTTGATTGGTTTAATGAATACACTCAGGAATAGTTCGAGAAACAATAATATTGTAAAAAGTCTAAACATTTTGGACAAACCTAGTGAAAACATCGACATTTGCTAGGTCGTACATATATACCTGTCGTATTTATGGGAAAGGTGTACCTCCCAAGGAAAACTATTGCGATAGTTGGTCCAGATGGTTCAGGAAAAAGTGGTTTTTCAGAGCTATTAGCCCACACAACTGGTGCAGAACACGTAACAATCCCTGGATACTACGGATATGGCTCAGTTAAAACTAAATTCATTGGCTCTTTTCTTGAGGACATCTTATCTTCAATAGGACACCGTTTTGGGTCAAAAAAATTGGTTAAGGCAAGTCACAAACTC
>JAAOXX010000026.1 GCA_018221025.1 Candidatus Altarchaeota archaeon
ATCGAATAGTCTTGCTTCAAAATAACACATATCAGAATAACAAGTATATGGCTGGTGTAAAAGATAGTTTATGCGCAAAATGGATGGGCCCTCAAAATCAGAGTAGCAAAAAACCTCATAGTTTCCTTTATAGGAAATGATGGGTTCACCCTGACAATCTACTGCTTCAATAGTCATATTGGAAAACGAAGAGCCAAATGGAAAATTTCTATAAATGTGGTCGGACTGGTTTACATAAAAAATCCAAAGTTCTGAGACATTAACATATTCCTTCTCAAAAACTAAGTCAATAGATAATGATGTTTGGGGCGGGGTGTATGTCAAAACCCAGCCCACAAGAAAGAGTAAGAGGACAGCGACAGGAAATAAAATTAAAATTGTAGTACGCCTAAAGTCATCCACAATCAAACAACTCTTTAAAATTTAAATATCCACCTCAACTAGTTTTTTCCTAGATTTAAATCCCGAAATAATTTTTATCTTGTTTTTTGGGACAGATAGATGTTTAGAAAGAGCTAAAATAACTGAAGAATTCGCTTTTCCCTTATCTGGTTTCGATTGAATCCAAATCTCCCAAACATCCCCCTCAACAATTTTTTCAATTTTTGCCCTTGGGTGAACTTTTATCTCGAGTTTCATAGTACATCCATCCATAATTCAAAAGTAGTACGAGTGCGAACGAACCCACAATATCGAAGGGCCAATGCAATTGAGTATAAACTCTTGCGAAGGCAACCATAAGTGCAGCAAGCCAAATAATTAATGAGCCTTGTGAAAGAGCAATACCAAAGACGAGTGATGCGTGGTCACTTGGAAATGAACCGTCTGCAATGTGAGGAGTTAGTGGAGTCGTGTTATACAAAACAAATGGACGTGGAACTCCTGAAAAATTTGAAATAAGTGAAGAGATTAAAAGGGCAAGTAGTGGTAAGGCCATCATCTTTGTGTTTCCGGTTTTTACAAATTTGTAGAAGGCATAAATAACTAAAAGGTAGGCAAGATAATCCGTAAAAAATAATGCAACAGCTTCCACTGAAACCTTGTTCATAAGAGTAATTAATATTATCGAATCTAAATTTTTGTTTTGATTACTGACATATCGTGTGAGTCAATTGCCATAAAATCTCCATTTCCTACTTCAACCCAATCATCATTAAATTGTCTAGAGGAAAACATGAATGACTTGTAGAATCCTTTTCGCCTTCTAAAAAATAAATTGTTCCCCCCTCGATAAACCCGCTTGAAAGCGTAGAGAAATCTCCCATCTGCCATTAAGAAATTAAGAGATGTTATATGTCTGGTCTTAGCCTCTTTAGTAATTTCCTTTACAGCTTTTCTAAGACCCATAAAACTGCCGTATTTTTCCATATTTTGAACAAGGAATCGGAATAAGACTTCCGAATCCGTAGTCCCACGAATTCGTTTGTAGCTCCCTTTGAGATAATCAGTAAGTTCACTAATGTCAACTGTTCCATTGTGAGCAAAAACATATTTCCCGAAAGTGAAGGGATGTGTATTAGCTTCACGCACATTTCCCCGAGTCATATACCGAAGGTGTGCAAGTATCAATGGTGCATCTGCCCTATTTGCAACGGACACGTATTTTTGATTTGCAAGGGCACTCTCAGTACTCTTTGTTAAGTATAATCTTCCTCGCTTATAGTATGCAATACCCCAACCATCTTTGTCTCTTGATGCAAGATATCTAAAATTCAATAGCTCATCGGGAACTCTTTCGGGGGACAAGACTGCACCAAATAATTTGCACACATCATGAAAGGTAGCTTTGTGTATTAATCCATTGTTATGTGGATTGAAATTGAATCCAAAATTTGAGGAAGGGGAAAGGGATATTAAAGTATGTCATTCTGTTTCAGGTGAGCAAATACATTGCAAATAAGACAAGAAGGGAATTGAAAATTATCTTAATTAATTTGTTTATTGGTGTCGCATTATTTTTTTATGGGAGGTATTTGGGAATTGAAGGGTGGTGGATTTTGCCTTGGTTTATTCCAATTATCTATTCACTTCGTATTCATCTTGGTATTTTGAGGCGATTAGTTTCAGGAGCTTATGGTGAAGAAGAAGTAATAAGAGAACTACACAAACACCTAAGAGACCATAGGATTTTTCAAAATGTTTACACTGGACGGGGTGATATAGATGTGGTAGTTGTGGGAGAAGGTGGAGTATTCGTTTTAGAAGTCAAAAAACTGAAATACACCGTTCGTGCTGGAAAAAACAGTGTAAAATATGGCAGAAAGGAGTTATTGAATCAATTAGAAAGAAATGAAGAATATGTAAGGAGGTTAATTTCAAGAGAAGGTCTTCATACACCAATCACTTCGTACCTTGTAATATTCGGAAAAATTAAAGGAAGAAATTCTGTGATAGTGAAAAACACCAAAGACTTGATTAAAAAAATACGCGTCCGTTCAGTTTTAACACGTAGTGAGGTGTCTCAAATTGCGACACTCTTTTCGAGATAATTTTAAACAAACCCGTAATTGAATTTTGTGGAAATCGCAAATCTTTGTTATGTCATGAAGGGAAAACAAGTCCTTTTGATGAAAAAGAAAAGGGGAATTGGTTCTGGTAAAATAAATGGTCCAGGCGGGCGAATGAAAAAAGGGGAAAGTCCTGAAGAAGGCGCGATAAGAGAAGTTAAAGAAGAACTTGGAATTGAAGTACGTAGTCCAAAATATCGAGGAATTATTGAATTCATTAATGATAAACAATTGGCATTTTTGTGTTATGTTTTTACATCGACTGAGTTTTCAGGAGAACCTGAAGAAACTGATGAAGCAACACCTCTTTGGTTTGATATTGACAAAATACCTTTTTCAGAGATGTGGGAAGATGATATTGAGTGGTTACCTCAAGTACTGGCAGGTAAGACTATTCTTGCCCGATTTTGGTTTGAGGATTGGAAAATTAAAGACAGAAGAATCTGGTTTATTGAGGAAAATTAAAAATAATTAGGCTTCGGCATACCAATTTCCTTTTCGTCTTTGTTCCTTGTCTTTTTGGGAACCTGATTTATTGATTCTTGGACGTTTACTTTGAGGGTCTCGACGAAGAGTAATATCAACCGACTCGAGGAAAGTGTTCATTCCGCTTGTAACTTTCATTGGACCCCTGACTTTTCCTTTCACTGCGGGTTCACCAACAAAGACCATCATTCTATCACTTAGATAATCAAGGAACATTAAGTCGTGTTCAACAACAACTGCAGATTTACCATAATTTTGCATTAACCTTTTAATTAATTTTGCAATATTTAGCCGCTGCTCACTGTCAAGGAATGCCGATGGTTCATCCAAAAGATATAAGTCTGCATCTTGAGCAAGAGCTAATCCAATAGCTAGTCGCTGAAGTTCCCCACCACTTAATTCACTGGGTTCTCTATCTAATAAGTGAACTAGACCAAGTGGAGAAAAAATATCTCGATTAAGATTTATGTCTGGAACTAATTCAATTTGTTTGAATAGGTTTCCAACCATACCTTTTGGAGTCTCAATATATTGTGGTTTGTAGCTGATTTTGAGTTCTCTATTAACTTTGCCCTTTTTCAAGTCTACGAGTCCAGCAAGAGCCTTCATGAATGTAGTTTTACCAAGGGCATTACGACCAACAATTCCAATAATTTCTTTCTTCTTAATTTTCCCAGCATCCACATTGAGTTTGAAATTTCCAAGCTCAATACTTAAGTCGGAGAATGAAACCAATTCACCAGTTCCAACATCGTGTTCAACACTCTGAACGAATTTTAGAGGTTCACTGCGAATTCTAATATTTTCAGCTTTAAGGTATCCATCAAGGAATTCGTTGATTCCAACTCTCACTCCCTTTCTCATTGAAATAATTCCGTAGACTCCCGGTGTTCCATATGTTATATGCAATTCATCTGTGAGGTAATCTAGCATCACTAAATCATGTTCAACAACAAAAACTTGAGTTGTGAATTGTTTAATTGCTCTTGAAACTCTGAGCCGTTCATATATATCGAGGAAACTTCCGGGCTCATCAAGGAAGTATACATCTGCATCTTTTGCAAGGGTTGCAGCTATTGCAACCTTCTGCAACTCGCCACCACTGAGATTTTTGATGTCTTTATTTAGAAGTGCTTGCATATTCATTGCATCTAGTATATCTGCAAGTTTCCCCCTTTCATCGATTTTTTTGAGTAACTCACCAACTTTTCCAGAAAATGCCTTTGGCAATGAAGTTATGTTCTGTGGTTTGTAACTAACTTTTAGCTTAGACTCGGAAATTCGTTTCAGATAATGTCCTACTTCGGTTCCAGAAAATCGTTCAACAACGGCGTCCCAAGAATCATTATCTCCTGTGAGGTTTGGAATTAGTTGACCCGCATAAATATTTAGAATTGTTGATTTACCCGTTCCGTTTGGCCCAAGAATACCGACAGATTCGCCGGGAATTGGAAGACCAAAGAGTGCAAAAGCATTTGCTCCGTATCTGTGAACTGGCTCCCCTACAGCCTCAGGCAAATTAACAACCGTAATTGCTTCAAATGGACATACCTTCACACATATTCCGCAACCAATGCAAAGTTTTTCATCAATTACTGCTTTTTCATCAATCTGAATAATTTCTGGTTTGTCAGATTTCACAATGGGGCAGAACTTAAAGCATTCATGACCACATTTCTTTGGACGACATTTCTTTTCGTCAACAGTAACTATTCTCACAAAACAAAGGATAAACACATGATTTTAAGGTTTATGAGAAGGTTTTACTTGAGAAGTTCATAGTCTCCACCAGTTATTTTGATAGCTTTACCTTTAACTAGGGCTTCACTTACTTTTTCTCTAGCAGATTTCAAGAGTCTATGAAAAGTTGACTGGGATACTTTCATTTTACTTGCGGATTCTTCCTGAGAAAGTCCATCCAAGTCTGCGAGTTTAAGAGCCTCGTATTCCTCGACAGACACTACGACCTCTTCCAAAGAATTAAGGGGAATGCCCTGCGGCTTAAAGAAAGTCACTCCGGGCTCTTTCCCAACCCAACGTCTTTTTCGTGGTCTTGGCATTTTAACTCTAGAATTTTTATTCTAATTCTTTAAGTTTTTTCTCAATAGCAGCTTTTTCAGATTTGAGCAGTTTAACTTGCTCTTCTTTTGAAAGTTTGACTTCGCGTCCAAATCCTCTACCACGTCCCATTCCAAAGCCACGGCCCATGCCCCTACCTTGTTCACTACTCTTGAATCCAGGTTCAGCACTTCCAGCGCACATACCTAATCCACGACCCGTTTTTGGGCCCTTACCATCTGGTCCCGTTTTATCTCCCCTTGGCATTTCAATCACCTTTATGAATCTATATTCATAATCACTTATAATGTTTTGGGTTATGATTCAAAACTTTATATTTGCAGTGTAGTTTTATTATCTCATGGAAAAGTGGTATCTGTGAAGGAACCAAAAAGTACAATTTTACGATGGTATGTACACATGGGGGATTCTCTAAAAAATGAATCGGAACTTTATTTGCTAAAGTCGTGGTTCTTTGAATCTTATCCATTATATTCTAAATACGAGGAATTATGGATGCAGGGGGAATTCGGACCGTATACCTTTATGAAATATTTTCCACTTTTAGAACTAGTTAATCAACCAGGAAAAGTATTAGAAATTGGGTGTGGTTGTGGAATGGTGCTCAAATTTTTACAGGCGTGTTCACAACACCAATTGGAATTGTTTGGGCTAGACGGAAATCCAGATAAAATTGATATTGCAAAAAGAATTGTATTTCCAAATAATAAAGAAAATTTTAAGACGGGTAGCTTTCAAGATAAAACTGATTTTTCATTCAAAACAAAATTTGACGCCATTGTTTCTATACTTGAAATCGTCGGATATAATAATGAAAATGTTGAGTTTTTGATGTCACAACTGAATTCAGGGGGCGTCTTGATTTTTGTAGCGTATAGAGATCTGCCAGAATCAATTGGAGTTGAGGAGATGAAAAAAATATTCCAAAAACTAGAATCAAATGGTTTTTCCAAGCTTATGGGCGGATATAATGAGGACTATACAATTGAAATACCTGGTTACTCTAAAAAAGTATATTTTTATTTTAAGAAAAAATGAACGATGATTATTCCATAATCTGAATTTCGATGTGAACACTTTCGGGCACTTGGAGTCGCATAATCTGTCTCATCACCCTTTCATCAAGTGAGACATCAACAATTCGTTTGTGGATTCGTTTTTCCCATCGTTCCCATCTCTGAGTACCTTCACCATCTGGGCTTGTGAGAGTTGTAATCTTTAGTCGTTTTGTTGGAAGGGGAACAGGTCCACTAACCTTAACTCCGGCTTTTTCACCCATTCTGCGGATATCCCAAGCTAGACCATCTACTATCTCAGGCATAATTCCACTTAGCTTTATTCGAGCTTTTCTCACAATGGTTCACCAGTTCGTGTGTTTAAAAAATTAAGTATAGGGGTGGCTGACCGCCACCCAAATAACTAAGAATTACTTCTTTTCAACACTAATAACCATGCCGACGGCAACAGTTATTCCCATGTCTCTTATAGCAAATCGTCCAAGTGGAGGAATCTCCTTGTAGTTTTCAATGACCATTGGTTTGGTTGGAACAACTTCCACAACTGCGGCGTCTCCTGACTTAATGAAGTCTGGATTTTCTGCAGAAACCTGACCAGTTTTTGGGTCAATCTTCTTGAGAATCTTTGTGATTCTACAAGCCACCTGTGCAGTGTGTGCATGGAATACTGGAGCGTATCCTGGTGCAATCACTGATGGGTGATTCATAACTACAATCTGAGCAGTGAAGCTCTTAGCAACTGTTGGTTTCTTGTCTTCATGACCAACTACATCCCCACGTCTTACGTCTCCTTTTCCGAGACCTCTGACATTGAAACCTATATTGTCTCCAGGACCTGCCTGAGGCAATTGTTGGTGATGCATTTCAACAGTTTTCACTTCTCCTTTAACTCCCGCAGGTTCAAAGACAACTTTGTCTCCAGGTTTAATGATTCCGGTTTCTACCCTACCAACAGGAACTGAACCAACACCAGTAATTGTGTAGACATCTTGTAATGGGAGTCTCAACGGAAGTTTTGCAAGTTCTTCAAAGCTTGGGGGCTTAAAGTCGTTGATAGCTTCTACCAGAGTCTTTCCCTTCCACCACTTCAGGTTATCACTCTTCTTTGCCAAATTGTCTCCATGATATCCACTAATTGGAATAAACGGAATATCTTCTGGTTTGAAGCCAACAATTTTCAAGTATTTGCTTACTTCTTCCTTGATTTCTTTGTACTTGGATTCCTCGTATCCAACATCGTCCATCTTATTGACGGCAACGATTATTTGATCGATTCCAAGTGTCTTTGAGAGAGTAATGTGCTCCTTTGTCTGCTCCTGGACTCCGTCCTTTGCAGAAACCATGAGAACAGCACCATCAGATTGGCTGGTTCCAGTAATCATATTCTTGATGAAGTCTTTGTGACCTGGTGCATCAATAATTGTAACATGGTACTTATCAGTTTCAAACTTGTGGTGAGCAAGATCAATTGTTAATCCTCTTTCTCTTTCCTCTTTAAGTCGATCCATAACGAAAGCAAATTCAAATGTTGCCTTGCCTGCGCTCTTGGCTTCCTCCTTAAGTTTCCTCATAACATTCTCAGGAACAAATCCTGTTTCGAAGAGCAACCTACCTATGGTTGTACTCTTACCGTGGTCTACGTGCCCTATGAACACGACATTCAAATGGGGTTTTTTTGCCATATTTATCACCTTTATTCTTATGAGAAGCTTGCGCATGTTTTTTTAAAGTTATCTCCAAGCTTCATTTCTCGTAGAAACATAGCCAAGGCGACGTTTTTAAAGACATAACACTCGAAGGGTTATGGATTATGAGAAGATGCTTGACCGTGCATATGATAAAATGCCGTCTGTCGTCTTTGAAAAAAAGAGATTTGAAGTGCCTTTTACTCAAGTATCAATTGAGGGAAATAAAACGATTTTTAAGAATTTTAAAGAAATCATTGATTATATTGGCAGGGACCCTGCCCATTTTTTAAAGTTTGTTGGTAGGGAAATGGGAGCGGCTTGGAGAAAAGATGGTTCCCGACTCGTTTTTGTAGGAAAATTCGGAGCACCTGCAATTAATCAACGAATAGTAAAATATGTTAAGTTATATGTAACGTGTCCAGTTTGTGAAAAACCAGATACAAAACTCACCAAAGTTGAGAGAATACTTGTAATGAAGTGTATGGCATGTGGGGCAGTCAGCTCAGTACCCCAATAAGGAGACGCAAAAAATGATGGCGGCTAGATTTTCCGAAGTATTTTCAAAGAAGGGACTCACTAGGCAGAAGGCAGTTGATTTGTTAAAGAAACAACTTCCACTGGGGGAATTTTATGGCTCAACACATGTGTCTGAAGACTTTGATGCACAGGCGTTTCCAGGAGTGACGGAGTATGGAAAAGCATTCATTGCGAAGTCTGAAGTCGATGAAATAAGCAAAATGGCGTTGGTTTGTGCTAAAACTGAAGGGATTGATGAGTTTTGGTTGGATGCTAAGAGGTCGGGAGAACACACGTTTACAAGCCTAGATATCTCAAAAGAAGTCGGCAAGTTCTTAGAAAATGAAGGACTACGTGTAAAAAAGGGAGGCAAGCTCATTAGAATCGATGTAAGAGGTGAAAAAACCCTGGTATTCGTTCCAAAAAAGGGCCCAGGAGGATTACCAATGGGACTATTTGGTAAAGCTGTGTTCATTTGGGACGGGGGTTATAAGAGTCAAGTTGCACTAGTAAGACTCGCTTCACGTGGATATCTACCCAAAGTTTTAGTAGAAGAAGGGAAACCCGCAATTGGAGATATCATTCGACTGGATCTTTCAGAAGTTCATGATACAGTGAGTCATAGTTTAGAGGGTTTGAAAGGACCACTTATCAAATTATTCAAATACATGCTTGCAAAGGAAGTCAAAGGACAGTTTATTGCTACGGGGGAAATTTTGGGTTCAGATATTTCAGAAGACCCTCAACTTTTGAAGCAAATTGAAAGAATTGCTGAGGTCGAAATAGTTAGACCCATTGGATTTTTCAATCAGTCCTTAGTTCGAGAAGAGGCACACCATTTTGGTTTCCCCATAGAAGAACACCATAAGGATTGGAAAAGATTTAGAATAAAAGAATTAGAAACCGAGTGGGACGCACTCGAATTAAAAAAAATATTGACAAGGGTCAAGAAGCAAATTACTTCTTAGACTTTTTTCCTACGGCTTCAATCTTTATTTCGGGCATTCTAACTGGCAAAGGTAGCAAAAGCTCTTTTGCAAGTCCAATAGCAGTTACCATTGGTTCAACAAAGATTCGTTGGTACGCTTGTCTAACCACTTCTGGGTCAATGATTCTACCATTTTCAAGAACCTTGTCTGCATCTACATCAATAAAGTAGATATGACCCGCAACTTCAATTGCACCAAAATCCGGCTGATACAAACACGATAGTTTGTACTCCGCTTTAACAAGATTAACTTCACCTGCTTTTTCTTTTTCAGCCTTCAATAAAGATGGCTTGACCTCAACGGTCATCCCTTTAGGCACTTTGTCCTTTCGTTCTGCCTTAACATCATTAATAGTTACTCTCCAAACTGGCATAGAAACCGATATTTTCAGCCTATTTAATATTTATCCTAATGAATTTTTAGTTAAACGCAACAATTCAAAGTTTTTTCGGTTATTTGCAAAATATTTTTTATATTTATCCTTAAAGTGCAAAAAACAATCTCAAGAATGGCTTTAAGCAAGGAAATCACAAGAGCTATGTGTGTGGTATCTTTGGGTATGTTGGAAGTGGAGACATCTGCAAAACCCTGTATCAAGGACTAAAGAGTCTTGAATACCGCGGGTATGATTCCGCAGGTGTTGCAGTTATTGGAAATTCCATTTCATTTGTCAAGGATGCCGGAACAGTGGACCAAGTCCTGTCAGATCTAAAATTACCTGCAAGAAAGGCAGGAATTGCCCACACAAGATGGGCAACGCACGGCAGACCAAATCAATTAAATTCACACCCACATTTTGATGAGAAAAAGAAGGTTGCCGTTACTCACAATGGAATAATTGAAAATTACAGGAAACTAAAAGAGGAATTACAGAAAAGGGGTCATGTATTCAGGAGTCAAACGGACACTGAAGTTATTCCACATCTCATTGATGAAAACCTGCACCTCGGGGAATTTGAGGCTTTCAAAAAAGCAGTTAGCATGTTGAAGGGAAGCTATGCAATTGCGGCAATAATTGATGGTTCCGAACGAGTCTATTTTGCACGGAGATTTAGCCCATTGGTTTTGGGAGTGAATGGTGACTACTTTTTGGCATCTGATGTTGTTGCGTTTCTTCGATGGACTAAGAAAGCAGTTTTCATTGAAGACGGGGAAATTGGATACATCGATGAAATGGGATTTCACATTGAAAAAGATGGGGTCAAAGTAAATAGAAAACCCACAACCATTCAATGGAATTTTGAAGAAGCCGCAAAAGATGGATATGACCATTTCATGTTAAAAGAAATATTCGAACAGCCGAAGGTAATTAAGCAGACGTTATCGAGTGAGAGGTTCAAGGGTCTTGCAACTCACCTTTCCACCCTCGATAAATTAGTAGTAACGTCTGCGGGAACCTCATCGTATGCGGGACTGGCCTTCAAATACATCTCACAATTGCCAATTGATACAATAACGGCGTCTGAGTTTCCCGCACTCTATCGAGGAGGGGAAATATTAGCAATAAGTCAGAGTGGGGAAACGGCGGACACTATGACTGCGATTAGATATGCTAAGTCATTGGGTGCACAAGTTGATGCTCTTGTCAATGTTGTTGGCTCGACTCTAACTCGAATTGCTGACAAAACCATTTACACTCATGCAGGCCCAGAAATTGGAGTGGCCGCAACCAAAACATTTACATCACAATTAGCCGCACTCTACGCATTGAACAGCTATATGAGGGGCACTGAAATACCTAAAATTGATGTAAAACCGGGACTCGCGCTTAACAAAGATTTGAAAAAGTTGGCAATGGATATTTCCAAATCAAAAAGTATGTTTTACTTGGGCAGGGGTCAAAATTATGTGACCGCACTAGAAGGCGCATTAAAACTCAAAGAGATTGCATACATTCATGCCGAGGCATACCAAGGAGGAGAAATGAAACATGGGCCCTTGGCACTAATTGAGGAAGGGGTGCCAGTTGTCGTAATTAATCCGCAAGATTCTTACAGAAAAAAGATGTTGGGCAACATTGAAGAAGTAAAGAGCCGAGGTGCATTCGTAATCGGTTTTGGTGAAGAAGGCGATGATGAAATGAGGGCATTGTCAAATGTGTTTTATGGATTGCCTAAAACCGAAGTCTCACCAATCACATATACTGTTCCCTTGCAACTTCTTGCATACCACACCGCAGTGGTGCTGGGAAGAAACCCTGATAAGCCAAGGAATCTCGCTAAGAGCGTGACTGTCGAATAGAGTCACTTAATGTCTCCCCTGTGAGATTCCTACAAATGGCTTCAACGATGTGATTTATTCGGTCAGATACATTTGAAGACTTGTTTTTTAATTTCAAACTAACTCGCGGAACCGAGTAACCCAACTCACGTGTTCGCATACGATTACTCTTGTCTACGATTCCACCAATTATGTATGCGCAGTCGGGTTCAAATTTTTTAATAGCATCCTCCGCCGATGGGTCAAGCAAGACCGCAGTCCCTTCATACTTGTTTTTTAGAACTGTGCCAAAAAACTTCTTAGATGCCACAAACTCACTTACTTCAGGGGGGCTTGAAGCAATGATTAGGTTCCTGTCCCAGAGCATACATCTAATTGTTTCAAGTGATAATACTGTTTGTTTTAGGAGGGAAAACTTCTCAAACTCCGAGTGATAAGACCAGAGACCATAGTCAATTATGATTTTGGGCATTTCTAATTCAATTGGTAGGTCAATTGGTTCTCCTTGTTTTTTGGCAATAGTGTGTGTTGTTTCACCTCCCGGACCCTTTAGTAAATCAATTCCCCTATAAGATTCAGAAATACTTCCTTTGTAGTCCCCTTTTGATAAACCAAGCCAACCACGGTTCAAGGCAACTGCAAGTCGGTTTAGGTTTCTCTCAGATGAACGAATTGATTGAATTTCTTGGTTTTTGAGATAGTCCACTAAAAAATCTCGGGGAGTTTTCACATAGTTCACAAGAAGGGTGAGTTAATCAGTATTGTGATAACCATAAAATTTGTTACTTCAGAATCTCATGAACTGTTGCATCCACAAAAATTTTCATAGTATCAAGTATTTTTAAGTTTGGATGTTTTGGAATCAATAGCTGTAAATCTGTGCAAGCCAGGATAACACAATCTAAACTTTTACCCTCGAAATCATTAACAATTTCAATCAGTTTTTCCCTGTCAATGTTGTTCTGTTGCCCGATAACTAAATTATGAATGATTTTACCTATTTTTTCCTGTTGTAGCTCATTTGGTACAATATACTTAATATCATTCTTTTCAAATGCATTTTCGTATAACCTGTTTTTTGCAGTAATTGATGTTGAAATAATTCCTGCAGTTTTCACACTATTTAATTTTAGAAATTTAATTGTTTCTTCAACGATACTCAACACAGGTATATTCACCGACTGTCGTATATCTTCGATGAATACATGTAAAGAATTGCAGGGCATTACAATGAAATCAGCTCCGCTTTTTTCGAGTCGTTTAGCCTCAGTAGTCAAAAACGGTATCAATTTTTCAATTCCTTCCCCCTTAACAATGGCATCTTCTTCGAGTTTATATGGTAAAGGAACATTTGAAATTATAATTGGTGGTCTATTGGTCTTGTTAAGTTTTTGACAAGAAAAAACTGAATCTAGATAGAATTCTGCAGTTGTTTCGGGACCAAGACCTCCAATTATTCCAACTGTTTTCATAAAAGTTAAATAATTTTCAACTTAATCAACTTTACGATAAGTAAACCAAACCACTTCTTTTTTTAATTTGTCTTGACACTATTTCACATGGCCACACCAAAGGGCATGAGAGACTTGCCTCCAGAAATGTCAATCCTGCGAAAAGATGTGTTTGCGAGGCTTGAAAGGATATTTCGCCGATTTGGTTTTGACCCTTTAGAGACGCCAATTGTGGAGCTTTGGGATACATTGAAAGGAAAATATGGTCCAGAAGCCGAAAATAAGATGATTTATGCATTCAAAGACAGATGGGGTGGAAAAGAACTCGCACTTAGATATGATTTGACAGTTCCGCTTGCACGATTTATTTCGGAAAATCCCACAAGACCCTTGCCATTTAAGAGGTATGCAATAGGGCGAGTTTACCGACACGAGGAACCACAGAGGGGAAGGTATCGGGAATTTTACCAGTGTGATGTAGATACCATTGGCTCAAAAGAACCAAGTTCTGATGCCGAGATTCTCTTAGTAATCGGTGCAGTAATGAAGGAGTTCAAGCTTCCAGGATACTCGGTCCAAGTAAATGACAGACGGTTACTAGCGGGAATATTTGAAAAGGGCCTTGGAATTAATCGAAATCTTCTTGCAGTTTATCGAAACATTGACAAGCTCGATAAGGTCGGATGGGCAACTGTTAGGGACGAACTGAAAAAGATTCTACCAATCGGAACCGTGTCCAGAATTAAGGATGTAATTGATATTCAAGGAGGTCCATTTGAAGTTCTTGATGAGGTTGAGTCTCAATTTGGAAAAATAGATGAGGTAAAAACCGCTTCGGCTGATTTGAGGGAGATTTTTGAATTATCAAAAAAAGTTAGAACTCGTCTGAATCTCAGTATGGTGAGGGGGCTTGATTATTATACTGGTCCAATATTCGAGACTATAGTAAAGGAACCACGAATTGGAAGTATAACTGGTGGTGGACGGTATGATGAACTTTTGGGACAGTATGGGCGGCCTTTCCCAGCAACTGGAACAACCATTGGGGTTGAAAGATTAATTGATACGGGAATTGCCCTTGGAATTTTCAAGAAGGTAAAGAGTGTAACTGATGTTTATGTTGTTGATTTAGGAGACCAGAACTATGCTTGGAGAGTTGCAAAATCGCTGAGGGGCAATGGTCTGAATGTTCGAGTTGATTTAATGGGCAGGAATTGGAAGAAGCAAGTTTCAGAATCTGAAAAATTCGGAATTCGATTCATTGCCATGGTAGGTCCAAAAGAGGCAAAGAAAGGCGTTGTAACAGTTATTGACAAAGAAACCGACAAGAAAAAGATTGTGAAATTGCTTGACGTTCCAAAGACAATCAAAATCCTCTCAAAAGTTTAATCGTCTCATAGATTATAATTGGTGCGGCAGTTGCAGCGTCAATATTTCTTTTAAGTGTTACTGCGTCCCCAAACTTTCTTCCAAAGAACAGCATAACTGTGAAGTCTTGTTTCAATTTGACTGCGAGGTCCTCTGCGTGTCCACCCGAAGCACTGTAATGGAATACGAAGTTTGGATTGAAGAACATTTGAGCCTCATCCGCCCCCATAAAAATTACACTTCTGTTATTTTCATCTGCCAGTTTTTTTAATTCATCTGAGCGCTTGGAAATAACTGGGAGAACCTGTGGAAATTCAAAAACCCCTTTCAAAAACTGCTCGGGTTCTTTCCCTTCATAAAAAACAATAAGTTGGCCCCCCATACTTGTAAGTGTATTCTCAGTTATTTATACACATATGCAGGGTTCTAAGTAAAGTCTGTTAGTGTTGGGGTGGGGTTTTCGAAGTATATATCCAACTCAGACAACATATCAAGAATCCACTTGGTGTATCGAGAAAGTCTTTGTTTATCTTTGGGTCCCCAATTCTTGAGAACTCCATTGATTATGACTTCATCATCGTCATACCTCTCACATAGGTTTTTCCAGTTAATTTCTGAAAGCTTTGACGCAAGATGCTCATCATAGGGTAAAACTCCTTGAAGCATGAGGAACGCAATTACAGGATACCCAAACTTCCCATCTTTCGTTGTACTGTCCGTGCTTTGAACAGTATTATTTATTGGATTCCAATGAACATCATATTCTCTTGAACCCGCAGACCCTTTGATTACTGCCTTACTAGAACCCACCAACTTAATACGAGCATCAACAATTGCACTGAGGGCCTCAAGGACTTTTAGCCTTGAAGGAGCACGGAGTTTCACACACCATAGTGTATTATATATTTTTAAACGTGTGTTTGAGTGTTTAGAGTGCTTGAATACCTAAAAGAATGGGTTTGGAACCCAATGGCCAACGCAGGAAATTATAATCCTTTCAATACTCTATTGTACGCTCTAGTATTCATTGGCGCAGTTGAATTATACTGGAAACTCGTTGCTAAGAAGGAAAATCAAGGGGAATTAAGGAAATCGGCATTGCC
>JAAOXX010000027.1 GCA_018221025.1 Candidatus Altarchaeota archaeon
ACACTATCGGTTTTTCCATTCAAATTTTTGGGAGATATTACTTTGAATTTAGAAAAAAACTTTGATTTTGACAAAATTTCATCTACAAATTCTTTATTTAAAATTTCTTCATTCAGTTCTCTCTTAAGTGTTTCAAACCCGCCTTCATTGTCCTCTGAATGCCCTCCAAAAAGTCCAAAACGGTTTGAATAGTTAGGGAACGAATAATCTTCAGGTTTAATCTCAAATAAAAATGAAGTTCCCGCCCGTATGATTATGGATGAAACTCTTATGGCGTCCATAAAGCTCTTGAGTAATATCATTTAAATTATTTTTGCACTATCACGAAGCAAAACCAGAGTAAATTTTTACCTTACCAACACTTCTTCGAGTTTTTGGATATCTTTTCCAAGAATTAGTGAGGGAATTCCCTGTGCATCTGCCATTTCTTTGTCATAAGTGGCATCTCCAATCATTACAGATGGACCCGGAAACTTATCAATTATGGTTTGGAGCATTTCTGGATTTGGTTTGGTTTTAGATACATCTTCGGCAGTCACTACGGTGTCAAAAGACCAGTTGAATTTTTCAAAAATCGCATCAGCCATAGATTTTCCGCTAGATGTTGCAATACATACTTTGTGCCCCCGTTTTTTTAATTCATTAATTACTTTGGTTGCACCATCCATTTCCTTTATTTCGCCAATACGGCTCAAAAATAATTCGACTTTTCTTTGGTAGAGAGTTTCTGGATTCTCTGCACCAAGAATTTTGGCAATTTCCCTTCCTGCGAGTCCAATTAATGAACTAACCTCTTCTCTTGTTATGGATACTCCGGTTTCTTTGAATGCATCGATGAATGTGCTTCCGTGCAGTTCAACTGTGTCTACAAGGGTCCCATCCAAGTCAAAGATATAGTTCATACAAAGACTTTACTCAATCGTAAATATAGTTTGCTTCATTTACCAAGGTACATTCTTCAGCTTAAGCCAGTAGCCGATTATGTTTGCACTTCTATGGAGGACCGGATTTATTATGAGGAGTAGTGCAATCTGCTCGAGTTTCCATGGATACAAAGGTAAGGACACCAACAACGAGAAAATTATGAAGTCCATACTGTCAAGAAGACCAGCTTTTCCTCCACGCTTTACTCCAATACGCCTCTTCATGAATGAACCCACTGTATCCCCAAATATTGCAAAGAATCCGATTACTGCACCAGTTATTAGTGTACCAAGCCCCCAAATGCTGAGAACTTGTCCAGTTAATGCACCTAAAACCGTTGCAGCAACTATACCCTGCCAAGTCTTTCCATCGCCAAGAAGTCTGTTTCCATCTTTTGCCATTCTTCCCCCATCAATTGGTCGCCTCAGTCCGAGAAAATTAAATCTATGTGAAAAAACCGGCGCCATATTGGCGGTATATGCTGGTGATATCCATAACAGCGCCTCAATTATCCAATTCATCTTTTCACCCATTTGAAAGGAGGTATCGGAACCTTGGTTCTGATATCCAATTCATCTTTTCACCTTTTTTGATTTCTAAACCAATCTAAGCAGGATAAGCTCAAGCTTTGCTGCAGCCTTTGCTAAGTCCCACATGTCTGTACCACTAATAATGATGGTTCGATTTACAAGTTCTATTTGTGTTGAGTTTGAAATTGTCATATAGATTACTGCCTCGTCTTCAGTTGTATTGAATGGCGATTTGTGGTCAAATGTATTATTATGTTCATCCACATATGGTTCAGATGTTCCAAAAACCACGTCAAACGGTCTGTTTGAAAGGAATTTAGCTAATTCTGTGAAGGCAATACTGACATTTGAAGAAAACTCGGGGTCGAAAACAGAGTAAACTCTTGATGCAGAATATAGGGTTGAATAAATCTGTGAACTCGAGGGACTCTCGACTTTCTCTGCTTCCCGCGGGTCAGCCCTAAATACAATATTGTATCCTTGGAAAACCTGAAGATAAAATATACTTTGATTTTCTGAAGTAGGTTGCTTGTAAATTGGCAGGTTATTCCAAGTTCCTACAAACTCCGGTTTATTTTCCTGAGGCGCAGTGTTTTGGGCTGGTTCATTGTATCGGTCCCCTGAGAGAAGCGCAAAAGCCAGACTCGATAGTATTAACAGTGCACCTAAAAATATTCCCTGATGTTTTTTCTTAAGTCTAAACACTTAACGCTTTCATACACCCATTTTAATGTTTTTCCTTAATTGATAAGGGTTCCACTTGAGAAATCAAACTCTGGACCGACAACATGCGTCTTTATTTTGGAGCGCCGTATTACTTGAATTGCCTGATTATCGATTACTCCATAGTGTCCTGCGCGCGTATCATCTTTCACATATGACAAAAGTTCGTCAAAACCCAAAGTGTGAATTACTCTGGCTCCTTTGTCCTCTTTTGGGTCTTGATTGTAGAGTCCTCCGACATCCTTAACGAGAATAAGAACATCGGCTCCAAGGAAATCTGCAAGTTCAGCAGCTACTGCATCTGTGCTTTGTCCGGGAATTTGTCCCCCTGTTACGGGTTTTCGCAATTTGTTCGCATCTATTTGAGAAAAATCTCTGCAATAAACACCTCCAATAATACGGGCAAGCGCCCTTGCATTAACATGAGTGAGTTCAATTCCTAATTGGTCTAAAAACCCCTCAGAGAAATTAAAACTCCTGTATCCATCAACAATTGCTTTTGCTTGAGTTCCTGCTCCAGACACAAATGCAAGATTTCCTTTGAAACTAGAATTAAACTTTTTCAAATCTTCAACCTTATCAGGTTGACTAAACAATGCAGTTCCAATCTTAACAACACCAAACATATCAGTAATGAACCTGTGTGATAAATATCCGTTATCATTACTGAGGTGGCTTGAAAAAGTATATTAACTTCTGGGGGACTTGCTTATGGGATATTTAATGGCAGGACAACCAGCAACAGGACAACCAGCAGTGCAACAACCCGTGGCAGCTTGGCCTTATACTCAAGCCCCATACGGTGGAGGTTATTACCCATATCCAGCATCTTATTCTTCTTATCCATCAAAACTTGCACATTATGGCGGGCATGCAGGTACGTCTAAACTCTTGTATCCCATAATTTTAGTTATGGCGGGACTGTTGCTCGTTACATTTAGTTTTATGAGCATTGAAAAACTTGACCCACAAATTTCTAGAATTGCGACAGTTAGCCCAGATATGGAAATTGTAGCAGTAGTTTTTTGTGACCCTTGCACCGCCATTAACGGCGACCCAATAGGACTCGACAAAGTTATGGTCGTTGATGACGCTCTGAGTGTGAGGCAGATTTCAAATCTACCCGGAGTCAAACAAGTTAAATTGGTTGGTCGGGTCTAACTATAGATGCTTGGATAGGGGTCCCACTTCTTATTTTCTGGTAGCTCGTCTTTTCGCTTGGCTTCTTTCTCGAGGGCTGAAGGGTCTACTTTTAGCCCAATTCGTTTGGACACGTGCCGAATTATTTTTGCGGCAGCTAATGGGTCTGGACGATGCCGTGCCTCAGCAAGAATGAGATATCCACCCATTCCTCTCTCTTTCAATTCCATCATAAGGGGCCCATAAATTCCAACGACGAACCCGAGTTTCATATGGTCAAGACCTACATCATCTAAGTACTTGTCTTTCCAACTTATTACATATGTTTTATCACCGTCTTTTTTCTTGTCACTCCCGCCCAAAATAATTATTTCCTTCGGTTTTTTGGATTTTATCCAATTTGCAAGCTCTTCCGCAAAATTGTGGGCGGCGGAATCGGGAATCATAACATCTGACACTATTACTATTGTTTGATCTTTTTGATAAATTCTAATTGGGGCTTCGGGTTTACTCTTTCGAATTATTGCAAGGGCCGGCAATTTTTCACTGCGAATATGCCCCACTTCTTCAAAACCCAATTTATGAATTATAAATTCCGAGGCAATTGACCCAACCATTCCAACACTCGGAAAACCAATAATAATATTTTTTACCTTATCAATTTCCCTGAATTCTTTGATTATCATTAAGAGGAGACAAGGTGCAGGTATTTATAACATGCCAATCAGAGTCTGCCGAGCTCTAATATCTCATAACCGGAAATTAAGGGGCTGTTTGCTAACTTTTTCTCTACCTCATCAAATGCGCCACCCGTGTCTGATACACGAATAAGAATTTCGAGTGCACTTACTCCAAACCCAATTGGTTTTTCTTCAATTACTTTGGCAAAGTCAAGACTCACCTTAAGTTCATCCATTTTACCTACATCTGCAGGCATAATACGTATTTTAGCTACAACGTCTCCCATCTAAGGTCCCTCAAAACTGCAGTTGGAACATTTCCACTGCTTAGCACTGGACCTGCACTTACCACACCTGAAAATATCCACCTCCCCACATTCAGGGCACTTAAATTCGGTTGAACCCTTTATTGTAGATATGTCATTCTTACAGGTTGTGCATCTAAGCTCCATAGCCCTTTCTTAATCAAGGGTATAAAAACTTATCTACCAGAATTTGCGGGTTTCAGCTAAAACCGTATCAAAATCATGTTGATACAGCTTCTCTTCCTGGGATGTTGCGATTTTGAATACAATTCCATGGTGGAGGAATACTCGGTCACCATCCTTTACAGGAATGAATGGACTTCTTAGTTTTGTGATTCCATTTGAGATTTTAAGCTCTCTTACAAGTTTATTATATTCTACTTTTTCTCCGTGAACAGTTCCAATAGAAACTTTGCACCGGTCTGCGAAACCTAGAACTCGCGGAATGTCGGAGGCAACTGCACCGAAATAAAGTACGTGGAATGTATGCGTCAGCGGGATATCTTTTGGAAGGTTTGCAATTTCTTCAAGTTTAGTGGGGATTGCTACCTTCTTGAGATTTTCTTTTAGGAGCGCTCCTATTCTTTCTCCAAATTTATTCCATTTGTCCCATCCAATCAGGCTTGCACTAATTACTTCCTCGTCAAAGGGAGACTTGTTAACTGCACTCCCAATCGATTTAAGGTACTGATAATAAACCCTGAGGTCGTGAATAAATTCCTCCGCAGTCTCTGAGTCCCATTGATTCCACTCTGTTTTTTTCATTAATTCTAAAATTTCCTTGTCCTTCCTGCCACAAAGTCCCAATTCATTTGGTTTGTATGAGAACCACAACGCCGTTTTAAGAGAGTTCACTAAGCATCCTCTCACTCTTAGTCTTGGATAAGTAATACAATCCCACTAAGATTAAAGTCGAGCCGATGATCTGCATTGGGAGTATCTGTTCACTTAAGAAAACCATCCCAAGAACTAATGATACTATTGGAGAAAACAGCAGGAGTCCTGTTGCCTTAGTCAGGCTGATATATTTGAGTCCCCAATACCATGTCAAGACATACCACATTAACATCAGGGTCGAGACCAAAATGTATATCCATTGAATCGGTTGAAGTTCAAGAATTAATGAGAGCTTTCCCTGAAGTGCCGCAACACCGAATAAAAACAGGGAACCAAAAAACATTCTACCAAAACTAATGCGCCAATTGGTTTCACCAAGTGACATAAATTTTTTAGCAAGTGTACTCTCGAGAGCCCAAACCAATGTCGCAACTAAAACTAACATATCCCCCCATCTAACTGACATTGAAATTTTGTCATATTGCATTATTGCTAATCCAACAATTGCGAGTCCAATTGACTTAATTTGAATCTCGGTAATTTTTTCTTTTAGGAAGAAGTAGGCCATGATTGCCGCCCATATTGGAAGCGTCTTATGAATGAATGCCGCCCTTCCCCCAGTTGTTGCCTTGAGGCCAACGAAGAATAGCCAGAATGCCAATCCGCCCCCAGTCAAGCCGAGGAATACCAGTTTACTCGTTGATACGGGTTTTCCCTTATCTGGAACGCGTCTCGATATAATGAGGAATACAAAACCAATTAACACTGCCCTAATTGCCGTGAAAATGATGGGGTCGACTTTAAGAACAAAAAAACGATTTACAATTATTGCCATACCCGAGCCAATTGCAGTCAACAACACGAGCATGGTGCCGAATTTTTCTTTATCCACTCTCAACTATGCCGTGAACATATTTATTTCTTGGCATGGCTCGTTATTTCCAAGTTGCACGACTGATTCTTTTTGCACCAGGCTTCACAGCTTTTTGCCCACTTTTCTTCGTCATAAGACAGGCCGCATTCTTTACACTCATACAAATTTCCACCTCCTCATAAGAAGCGAATTTGAAACTACTGAAACCGAACTAAATGCCATGGCGGCACCTGCTATTACTGGATTCAACAATAAACCCGTAAAGGGATACAGTATTCCTGCGGCTATTGGTATGCCGAGTATGTTGTAGATGAAAGCCCAAAAGAGATTTTGCTTAATTTTTTTTACGGTATAATCGCTTAGCTTGATTACTTTTGAAATGTCAAGAGGG
This sequence comes from Candidatus Altarchaeota archaeon, assembly GCA_018221025.1. GTDB lineage: Archaea > SpSt-1190 > SpSt-1190 > SpSt-1190 > SpSt-1190 > JAAOXX01. The sequence goes on from JAAOXX010000027.1 coordinate 6,405, forward strand.
TTGCTATTAACTAATATGATTTGACCAGTTTCAAGAGCGATATCTGTCCCTGCACCAATTGCTATGCCTACATCTGCCTGGGCGAGAGCCGGTGCATCGTTGATGCCATCGCCTACGAAAATTACTTTGTCTGTTTTTTGCAGTTCTTTCACAATCTCAGATTTTTCTCTTGGTAAAACTCCCGCCCTGACATTATCAATCCCTGCGAGTTTTGCAATGGCCCCGGCGGTTCTTTCGTTGTCCCCAGTTACTAACCATACTTCCCGATTCATTTTTTTTAATCGACTGACCGCTTCCTTTGTCGAATCTTTCAGGGGGTCGGCGACTGCAATCAGCCCTAAAAATTTCTTGCCTGATGCGACCATTACCACCGTTTTTCCTTCCGATTCAAGGCTGTGTACCTTGGATAAATTTTTAATATTTATTTTTAATTCCTTCATAAGTTTTTCATTACCAACCGCTAAGACTTCTTTGTTGTAAGTGCAGATAATACCCTTGCCCGGTACCGCGCTGTATCTCGTGCCATTCGGCACCTTGTTTTCTGCCGCCCTTATTATTGCGCCTCCTAATGGGTGTTCGCTCCCTTTTTCGACTATGGCGGCAATTTTTATTAGGTCTTTTTTTGTCCCAGATGCAGGCAAAATCTCTACAACTTCGGGCTTGCCTTTAGTTATTGTTCCAGTTTTATCGAGCACAACAATTCTTGACTTGTGGGCGTTTTCTAAACCCTCTGCATTCTTAATCAGGAGGCCTTTTTCTGCGCCCATCCCTGTTCCCACCATTATTGCGGTGGGTGTTGCTAATCCCAATGCACAAGGACACGCCACCACTAATACCGCTATCATGGTGGTCAGTGCAAAATTAAAACCCGCCCCTAAAACATACCATACTGTAAATGTTACCAAAGATATTCCAACAACCATCGGTACAAAATACATTGAGACTTTGTCTGCAAATTTTTGTATTGGTGCTTTTGAACCTTGAGCTTCCTCAACTATTTTTATGATGTTTGCAAGGACGGTTCCTTCCCCTACCGCAGTGATTTTTACTCTTAATAATCCATTGCCATTAATCGTTGAACCAACTACTTTGTCTCCCTTCTTTTTCTCAATTGGAATACTCTCACCTGTAATCATCGATTCGTCGATTGTAGAGTGGCCCTCTAAAACTACGCCATCGACGGGTACCTTTTCGCCAGGTTTTACAACTACGATTTCTCCTTTCTTTAAATCATCAATTGAAACTTCAACTTCAAGACCGTCTCTTATTACGTGTGCGGTCTTTGCCTGAAGTTTGAGGAGTTTTTTCAGGGCGTCCGAAGCACGCCCCTTTGTTACAATTTCGAAATATTTTCCAAGAAGTATAAAAACAAGAATTAAGGCGGCCGTCTCATAATAAAGATGTTCACCAAAACTTCGTCCAAACCATAGGCTCACAGTAACAATGAGGCTGTAAAAATATGCTACGAAGGTTCCTAAGAATACTAAAGAATCCATATTGGGTGCCAGTCTTAGCAAACCCCTTATCCCTGATTTGTAAATATTTGAAGCCATCATTATTACTGGTGTCGCAAATACGAATTGAATTGTGACGAGTAAAACCTTATCACTTGGAATGGGGAGACCAAACAAGCTTCCCATTGAAAAATAAAGTAACGGAATTGCAAAGACTGTTGACAACAAAAATCGTTTCTTGAAGTCGTTCAGTTCAGTTTTCATTGCACTATCTCTATTTTGCTTTTCCTTTACAATTTCATAACCCGTGTCAACTACGATTTTTTCGAGTTCACTGAGTTCCACTTTTTCTGGGTCAAATTCAAGATATGCCTTCTCATTTGCAAAATTCACTACGGCCCCACTCACCCCTTCTTGTTTTTTCAGGGCAGTCTCAATTTTAAGTGCACA
>JAAOXX010000028.1 GCA_018221025.1 Candidatus Altarchaeota archaeon
CTATTGAGAATATAGTCTTCACTCTTTTCGTCAATCCAATCCTCAAGAATTAGACTTAATTTTAGTGAACGCACATACCTTTCAAAATCAATATCCCATTGTTGGGGTCTTGGATAGACTAATTCATCCCCTCTCGATGCTATAGTGTACATAAGCTCTTCTGACTCTTGTCCTTTTAGTCGTGGTAAAAACATTTCATCTCCCATACCAACTAAGTGGATATAACCCAACGCAGAAGTGCTCTCAAAATTTGTAAGCCAAGTAACCGCCGTTTGCGGGTCAATATACAATTCTGCAACCCGTCTTCCAAGCCTTGTCGGCACGAGTACCTTGTCACCCTTCAACATTTCCCACTCAATTAATTTATTAACAACTCGCAATGAAATATCGGTAATCCTTGCCGAGTCTCCGTGATGAAATGCGTAAAAACTCCTTTTCATAAAAGTTTCGATATCTTGTTTTGATGATGCAAATCCACTAACGAATAGCCCAATTATTTCTCGCCTAAGTGTCGGCTCATATGCGAGTGGACTCGTAATGTCTTCGACTTCCCCATTGATGTAAAATTCTTGGGCAAATTCTGGACGTCTGTGAATTATGATGGACTCCCCTTGGCTATCATATCCCGGACGCCCTGAACGACCGGCAGCCTGTTTATACAGACTAACTGGCCAAGGTTTCCCTCTGAAATTTGGACTCTTAACTACTACACGCCTACTTGGTAAATTGATTCCCGCAACTAAAGTAACAGTGCTTGCTAATACTGGAAGTAATCCTTCTCTAAATGCATCTTCAATTAGTATTCGCTGTTCATTGATTAATCCCGCGTGATGAAATGCAGAACCCCTTCTCACTATTGCTGATAATTTTTTACATTGCTTAGTTGGAAAATCCAATGTAGTTTCAACCTTTCTCGCAAGTATCGCGAGTTTTTCAGTTTCCAACCCAATTAATTTTGCCGCTTTTTCTGCAGTGGCTTCTGCCTCCCTTCGTGTATTAGTAAAAATTAAAGTTTGATGATTCTTAGTTAATCCATCTTCAATTAAACCTTCAATATTAACTTGGTTTGAACTAATTTTTTCATCATCGTCCCCCCACATAATTTTAGAACCATTTAGAACCCCTTCTCGTAATGGTACTGGTCTGAAATCACTCTCCAAAAATTCAACCCCGAGCCACTCTGCTAATTCAGGCACATTTCCAATGGTTGCAGATAATATCAAGAGTTGACTCCAATTCAACTTGATTGCAAGAGTCTCAATCAACGGTTTCCTTGCCATTTCGTGGGCTTCATCAAAAACAACAAGTCCAATATTTTTTAGCCAATCAGGTCTATGACGTATTAAGGATTCGGCTTTTTCATAAGTTGCAACAATAATATTGAATTTTTCAAGCCATGGGTCGCTTGAATCCATTTCACCTATTGAAATTGCTGTCTTGAACGGAAGTTCTTTGAAATCATTAAATTTTTCATATGCGAGTGAACGAAGAGGTGCCAGATACAACACTTTTTTTCCATTAAGAACCGTTCGTGAAGCGGCCAGTACCGCAATAAGTGTCTTACCACTGGCAGTTCCACTCGCCAACAGGAAGCTTTTTTCAAGGGCACCCCTTTCAATTGCATCACTCTGTGTTGGATACAACTCATCGACTTCCATGCCCGCAATTATTGGTTTTAATTCGGGATACTTTATACCAACCTCCTTCAGCCTCACAGAAAAAACCCACAGACTCCTTTATTAACGATAACCCTCAACTTGCCAATGTTTTTCTACACGAACTAGTAAGAATTGTATGAAGGGTCAGTTAAGTGTTCAATCGATGCTAATTTTACTACTCGCCCTGTCAATCGCTGCGGGATTCTTTGTATACATGGTTAAGTTGTCTACAGGGAGCCTATCACAAACGGAGAAATTACGAGTCTATCCAGAAGTTCCACCGCAAATCTTGTCGACACAGTGCTACACTGACCACGGGTATATTGCCGTTGATTCAGACGGACTCAGTGGAGATTTGCTCTACACTGTGGAAAACCTAAACGGTACGCGAGTAAAAACGGGAGTAGTAAATGTCAATATCACAGATTATGGTGGGTTTTATTTTAGCGCATTAATGGAACACGGCAATTCTTATTCTGTTAGATTGTATACACCCAAGTGGTCCATTACTGATGTATGTACGCCAAAATACGATGGCGGTTTGATTTTTTATCTACCGCTTGATGAAGGATATGGCCTGACGGTTTCTGATGATTTGAGTGATGAGACTGGAACCTTGATTGGAAATCTATCAGGAGATATTGTTGGTGCTACTCGCGTTTCAGGACACTTGGGTGGTGCCTTGAGTTTTGATGGCGCAGACGACTACGTGTCAATTCCAGACTCTTTGAACCTGAACATTACAGACGGCATAACCCTAAGTGCTTGGGTGAATGTGGGTGGCGAGTCACAGAATAAGTTTCCTGAACCAGATGCCCAGTTTGAGACGGGTTCATTCAGTAATGGCTTTTCGACATATACTCAGACTAATTCCAGTGCAGAGGTAGTTGATTGGGAAAAATATGGGGGCACTTATTCTGCTCGTTTTCATCGTGATGGATATGAGGCTTATCCCGGGAAATGTTATTCTGGAGCTAATGAATCATACAAGTGTTCTTGGAACAGTACTCACTGTATCTGCACCAATAGTAACTATACTGTGGGTCAGAACTTTGGTGCAGGTGATACTAATACAGTCATGTGGGGTGGTATAAAGTTTGGTACTGGAACCGGAGCAACCAGTGCCGAGACACGTCTTGGGCTTGAGGCAGACCATTTTTACATACTATCATATTATTTCAAGAAGAACATAACCACCACTGGCACCTACACTTATGTATGTGCCAATATGGGTTGGTGTAATATGGGTATGGGGTGGCCAACCCTAAATGTGGGTAATATTCCTGCAGGTACATATGGCGACTGGACCAAATTAGAAAAGTCATTATTTACTCCTGCGAATATGTTCAGTGACTGTGGTGGTGCTACCTGTCTCAGAGAATTCATTTTGGTACAACACACTTATGTGACTGTTCCAGAGGGGGAGGACATTTTTGTTGATGATGTCCAACTTGTCGAGTCAAATGTTCTTCGGAAAGCCGGAGCTTATGGTTTGTCTGTTGATGTGGATACGATATATGGTACAATCAATGACCAAGTGGTATCCGCTAACTTGATGTCTGGCTGGAACTACATCAGCCTGACTTACGACAAAAACCAGATTTCCTTATACGTGAATGGTTCACTCATTGATTCTGCCGGTTATTCCACACCAATTAATGTAGTAAGTGAACCCCTATTTATTGGGAATTTTATTAATGGAACCCTCGATGATGTCCGTGTCTATGACCGAGCCTTGAACACCACCGAAATCCAACAACTCTACCAAGACCAAGATGTCCGCAAGAGTCTCATAGGTTACTGGCCGTTTGATGGAATTTCAACTACAGTAGCGAGAGACAGTCATATGTGGGCTCCGGGTAAACGCGGGGCTTCCCTATACTTTAATGGGGTTACTGATTATGCCATAGTTCCTGATTCTGATACACTCGATTTAACTACAGCATGGACAATTGGAATGTGGTTCAACAAATACGGTAGTTCCTTTTCTTTACTGACTAAAGACGGAGTGGGTTTTGACCCAACTGGTGCATACGGTATCTATGCATTCGATGATTTATCAATCAAATACGAGACAAATAATATAGATAGTTTACAATCAACGGCAGGCACATTCTCCTTAGATGATTGGTATCACTTGATGATTAGTTTTGATAATTCTACAAACCCCAGAATGACCATCTATGTTGATGGTCAGGAGGTCAAAACTGGAAATCCCACCGCACCCTCTGCACTCGATAAAAACCTACTAATAGGTCGTCGTGGTGTTGGTTCACTTTTCAAGGGATTAATTGATGAAATTTCAATTTATGACCGTCCTCTGACGGCCGATGAGGTTTTTGCAATTTATTCCTCTTATCAAAAAGGATAAATCCCATCTGTACAAGATTTAATTGTGAAAGGTGCCACCGCCACTATTACAATGATTTTGCTGTTGCTTATAGTGGTTGCATCATCTGGAATGTTTTTCAGTTATTACAACAATCTCAAAGCAAATATTGTGGCGGCTGGTGAAGGCCAAATGGTTGAGTTAGATATCCCTCCAAAATTATTGGCATTGGTTTGCTATAACGGATATGGCTACATGGACTTGAGTTTGAGTCAAGGACAAGAAAAAGTTAGTGGAACTGTCTTATACACTGTTGATTTAGATACGGGAAAACGCGTAAGTGAAGGTTTCACAGAGATGGAACTGACAGATGCCGGAAAAGTTTTTATTCCGTATCTTTTCAATACATCTGAACGATACTTTGTTTCACTTGCAGGAAAGAGGTGGAAAATTTCCGAATATTGTAGACCATTCAATGATCCTCACATGAAAGTTTATTTACCTCTTGATGAATCTTCAGGAACTACGGCTAGTGACGCGAGTGACTATGAACTTGATGGGGCCGTTACTGGAGGAACTTGGAGTCGAGGATATTTGGGAAATGCAATTTTACTCAGTGGAGATACTCAATACATTGACGTGCCAAATTCAGAGGATATACAAAATTATACCTCATTCACTGTTTCACTCTGGTTCAAATACGCGGGGCGCGGTCCCCTTGCTAAGGCGTATCATACACTTGTAAATAAAAATCCTACGGGCATGGGTTACAATGACCCGTTTCACCTTTGGATTTTGAACTCAACACAAGTTGTTCAAGCCCGCATTGGAAATGGTACAGGTGAATACCAACTAAGTGGGGCGTCTTCAATAAATGATGGAAATTATCACTTCGTTTCATTCACTTACAATGGTACTTCAAAAGACTATGAATTACGTATTGATGGTGAATACGAGGCCAATAAAACTATTACTTCGTCGTGGATTCCTGCTCAAAACTCTGCAGACCTCACTATTGGCAGGTGGGCACCTTATTCGAATTATTTCAATGGCACAATTGATGAATTCCGATTCTATACCCGTGCATTATCGGGTGATGAACTTACAGCACTTTACGACGGATATTTGGAGGGACCTTAATGAAAGGACAACTAAGTGTGGAACTAATTCTAATCATTTCTTTAGCCATTGCATCCTCCTCGCTACTATTTGTTTTTATTAGGGGTATAGTGATGGATTCACAGTCTGGGATTGAAACGGTATTGGTGTATCCTGAAGAAATCCCACAAATTGCATCACTCAGATGTTACTTAGAATATGGATATGCTGCAGTCCAATCAGA
>JAAOXX010000029.1 GCA_018221025.1 Candidatus Altarchaeota archaeon
AACAATATCTGTAGTTTCATAATCTTGAAGGCACATTTTGGATAATTATGCTTTACTTAGTGTAAATACTTCGCTTAAGGAGCTCTCCAACAGGAATTATAGTCGTTGCAAGCACTAAAGACATTGCCCATTGAGCTGAAGAAGCCGGAATGAATTTGAAGACTGCTGTACCTGCCGAAGTATACATTGCAAGAAATGTTAGACCAAGAGACGCAGTAACGGCAATCAGAAGAATGTAGTTTTTTCTTAGTGCAGTTTTAATTGTTGATATCTCAAGTGACCTGAAATTAAGTGCATTGAATATTACAAATGCGGAAAATACGAGGAAAGTGGCAGTTCTAGCCAAATCAATATGGACCATATTTAGTGAGAAAACCGCAGTGCTAATTAATGCCATGAAGGCACCCAATCCTAGAATCATAATCCACATCTTACGTGTAATGAAATTTTGTTTGGGGTCTCGTGGTGGTTGGTTCATAACATCATCTGAAACGGGGTCAAGACCAAGGGCTATTGCTGGCAGGTCTTCTAAAACTACATTCAAAAGGAGGATTTGAAGCGGAAGTAAAATTACTTCAGCCATTCCAAATAATGCAACACTCAAAAGAATCATTGCAGTAACACCAACATTCCAACTGAGTAAGAATGCAGTAAATTTTCTAATATTTTCATAGATTCCTCTACCCATCTCAATGGCAGTAATTATTGTAACAAAATTATCGTCGGCAAGCACAATATCTGATGCTCCTTTAGCAACCTCAGTTCCCCTTTTTCCCATTGCCACACCAACATCTGCTTCTTTTAGTGCGGGTGCATCATTAACTCCATCTCCAGTCATTGCAACAACTTCGCCGCTCTTTCGTAAGACGCTGACAATTCGGAGCTTATCTTCAGGGTCAATTCTTGCCAGAACCCTTGTCTTATCGAGGAGTTTGAGGAGCCCATCATCATCAAGTTTTTTGATATCTTTTCCAATTGCGACATCACCAAGAATCCCAACTTTTTCACCAATTGATTTTGCAGTAACTGGATTGTCTCCCGTAATCATATACACCCTAATTCCTGCAGTGTGAGCCAACTCGACGGCTTTTTTTACGCCGTGGCGCGGAGGGTCTTGCATTCCAAATATTCCAAGGAGCGACCAACCCTTTCCATGCGACACTGCAACTGCAATTATACGCAAGCCTTCTTCAGCCAAGCTCCGCGTCTTGTCTTTGAAAACCTTATTCCACTTTCTAGCAAATTTCTCGTGTTTTCCAGAAACCAGAACCGAGTTGCATTTTTTGAAAACCACTTCAGGAGCACCCTTAATCACCTTGAATCGCTTACCATCACGGTTTTCAGTAATCATATACTTAGTCTCCGAAGAAAATGGTTCTTCTGAAGTTCTAGGGTATCTGTTTCGGACAATATCTTCATTAAGCCCGTATTTTCTTGCAGCCACAAGCATTGCAATTTCGGTGGGGTCGCCAACAACATCATAACCATATTCTTTCTCAATGAGGTCTGCATTATTGCAGAGTGTAGCGGATACTAAAAATTTTTCGAGGTCTTTATTTGAAACTTCTTTGCCTTTGTAGAAAATTCCGCCTTCATCGCCGTATCCCTTACCAGTTGTAGTAAAATTATGTCCCCCGACAAAGATATGTTCAACAGTCATCTCATTTTTTGTCAGGGTTCCAGTCTTATCCGTACAAACTACAGTTATTGTTCCAAGTTCCTCTACCGCAGAGAGGCGTCTAACAATTGCATTTTTCTTAACCATCTTCAGTACACCAAGAGCGAGAATAATTGTAGTAGTTAGTGGGAGAGCCTCTGGAATTCCAGCAATGGCTGTAGCAATCGCAATAGAAACTATTGCCACAATTGGTGCACCCTTAATAAATCCAATAATTGCTATTGCAACACTCGCCCACATTACGAGTTTTGTAATAACTCCCGCAAGTTCTTCTGATTTTTCTTGAATCTTACTCCTTGTTTCTCCCTCTAATAATTCAGCAATTTTTCCAAACTTTGTTTTTGAACCAGTAGCTGTAATTTCAACCTTGGCATTTCCACGAACAATAATAGTTCCTCGGTATACCTCATCACCTTCTTTTTTCTCAACAGAATCACTTTCCCCAGTTAACATTGATTCGTCAACTGCAAAATTGTTTGCCTTGACTATCCTACAGTCTGCAGGAACCATGTCCCCAGGTTCAAGAACAACAATATCTCCCGGAACAAGGATTTCAATTGGAACTTCTCTGAGCTTTGAGGCGCGTAGAACCTTAGCAGTTGGAATGATTAGGTCTTTCAACTTTTTGAGAGCTTCTTCGGCCTTATATTCTTGGAAAAATCCAAGAAAAACTATGAAAAATGTAATGACGGTTATTACAACGAAATCCAAAACCTCCCCAAGAAATGCAGACATAGCCGCTGCAACTATGAAAATCAAAACAATTGGGTCTTCAAACTGGCTTAGGAGAAGGTGAAGTGCTGAAATCTTCTTTCTTTCAATAATTTCATTAGGTCCAAATTTCTCGAGGCGTAGTTTAGCCTCATTTGGACTCAATCCCCTCTCAAAATTGGTTTCAAGAACCACTTAATTGGAAAGCCCAGTCAGTAAATAAGTGTTTTTAGAATCTTTTTGGCAGTCTATACAAAGAGGAAAAAGAAGCCCATTAGGGGGAATTAACAAACCCGTAGACATTAATTCCATATCATCTTTCCAATAAAGCATTGCATTGGGTTTAACCTTTTCTTGCGAATATGAGTTAGAATGAATAGTAATATACGTTTGAATCACTCCAATTGCATCATCAATTTCTTTTTTACTTCTAGTAGTTTCATTTGAGGTAACTTCAACAATATTGACTCTTTTTTCAAAGGCATTGGACAGATCAAAGTACTGATCGTTAAACGTTTCACCGTTTACTCTTGCAGCCATTAAATTCGTAGAGCCATCCATTCGATAAAATAAGAGTTGCCAATCCCCATTAGAACCCTTGGGGGATTCATAAGAAATTTTTTTCAGTTGATTCACCCTAATTTGAATTTCAGGAAAATCATTAAAGGAAAGCACTTTTTTTGGAACTTCAGAAATATCCGGAGCGTATTGTTGTCTTAGTAAATCAACCCAGTCGGACACGAAATAAAATGGAGCCCTGATTTACAAACTATATTCACTTCAAAAAAGGAGTAGCACAACTAAATTAAACCTAAAATCCACAAAAGAAAATCTTAAAATCTATTCAAGAAAGAACATATTGAAGCATCCGTCGTCTAGTCTGGCTAGGACACGAGCCTTCCAAGCTCGCAGCCCGGGTTCAAATCCCGGCGGTTGCATACAAGCT